>JAZNJU010000024.1:0-39767 GCA_045578205.1 Clostridia bacterium
TCAAAAGGAACAAATGGCTCTGTACCCTTATGTATCCTTACACCCTCGTCTGATACTACACCAACGATTAAGTACTCGCACTGTTCCTTAGCACGCTTAAACATATTAAGGTGCCCTATATGGAACAAATCAAATGTACCGCTCAAATATCCCACAACAAGTTGCGGTTTGGTTGATTTTCGACCGCTTTTGATTTTATAATCATAACTTTCTATTCCGTATTTGAGAGCATCATGATTATAACGTTCCAAAACGGATTTATATATTTCATCATATTGAGGAATATAAAGACATTCCCTACTGTACATATGATTTAATATTTCTGCCGATATTTCATCCAATAGTGAAATATCGTTGCCGTTCCCATTGAAATTGGTACCTTTTAAAGAACCGGGAGAAACATCCAAAATTCTGTTTACGTAGCCATCATGTGCTAATTCGCAATTGACATTCTCCACAAATGAACACAAACCGGCTTTGGAAGCACCATACACAGAGAAAAGAGGCGAAGCCACATGCCCTGCAATGCTTCCCATAACTGCACAATAAAAATCATTACTACTGTGTATTTTATCATAATAGTATTTTATAATTTTTATTGCTGACAACATGTTGCACTTAATAAGATTATCTACTTCCGCATCTTTTAAATTTTCAAGCAAAGCAACTCTTCCAAAACCAGATGTGATAATCAACGTGTCTATATCGTTAATATCTTCCAAAAATTTATAATCTGTATTCAATAAATTAACCACTTTGATTGATGTGTGATTTTTTAAAACATCTTTTTGTAAGTCAGTTAACGAACCAAGTTCAGGCAGTTCTTTACCCACGACATATACATGGTCGTATCCCTTTTCCAAAAGTTTTAAGGTAAGTGCCAAACCAATTCCGCTGGTTCCACCAACAACAAGTGTCTTATTCATAATTCATCACCCTTTTTTCTCCAAAAACATAATTCACTTATATTTTGCTATAAAATAATGGTGCGTTTTTTGCTTCTCTTCAGGAGGTAGCTCCATATATTCGCCGTACAATTTTCTTAAATATTTATCGTATTGTTTTATGCCTTTAAACATATACCCTTCAAATTCCACATCAATGTAATCATCTACCCAATTTTTAGGAAACATTTCCAACTTTCCATAAGCACCACCCGACATATAAACCATGTTGGAAGAATCGTATTCATACTTTTTTGCAAGTTCCACATACTTGTTCTGCATTGTTTTTAAATCTCTGCGTTTATTATCAAAATATATCCACATTTTCTTAAAATACAGATACATATTTTTCCGTATTTTTGGCTTGGGAACAGCAAATGAATTAATCCTTTTTCTTAACTTATGTAATTTTAAAAAATGCGAATTATATTCCGATTCATTATCCGGCATTCCATCAATTGGAAAAACATCAATAAATACTCCCAAATTCTTAATTGGCAGCACTCCAGCATGTGTTAACTCTGTATCACTATCTATTATCTTTGCAAAATTATTATAGTAGCCTTCATTATTTGGATTTAACATTATGTATTTTTTGTTATCATTTAGCAAATTCAATAATTCTTCATAATCATCCCTTGGCATTGCAATATCTATATCATCATCCCAAGGGATGAATCCTTTATGTCTTATCGCACCCAATAAAGTACCGCCACATAAAAAATACCGCAATCCGTTTTCTGTGCATACATTATGCACATATTTTAGAATATTCAACTCTATATTTTTTAGTTCTGTTAAATCAATTTTGCACATTTTTATCCCCTTCTCAATTTAGTGAACTTTAATAAAACCTTCTTTATAACCTCTTTGTAAGTTAGACAATATACCACACTGGAAACACATATAACTATTAAGGATGTGACAGCAGCATATAAAACCCAGCTAAACATTGTTTTTATAGATTCATAATCAAATATAACATTACATAAAACGATTGATATTGCCACCACTAAAAGACTTACAAATAACATTTTGAGAGCTTTTAGTGACGACCTGTTCAAAACTTCTTTTGACAAAAAATTTATTTCAAACAAGTACCTCGAAAGCATTCCAAACAAAGAGCCTATAGCGACACCTAAAATCCCCAATTTGAAGAAGATAATTAAAATTAATGACATTACAAGATTTACTACACATTCAAGTACAGCACCTTTTTGAGTTTCTTTGTATTTATTTGCATTAGTGGATATAGTGCTATATACACAACGAAAGCAGTAAATAAATTCTGCTAAAATAAAAACATACGCAAAAAGTGGTTCAATGTAATTTATATCCGTCATATCGACCGTAAAAATACGAACAAACGGGATTATCATTAAAACTGTAATAGTATAAAAAACCGTTGTAACCGAACATTGCACAAATTCAAACAAATTCACCGTGGATTTTATTTGTTTCTCATTATCCTCTGCTATGAGGTTACCCAATCCGGCTGCCGCTCCAGTTGAAACCGATGTAATAATACGCTCAACACCTAAAACAATAGCACCATATATGTTATATATTGATACAACAGCCGTGCTTATAAACACAGTAAGTATTGCCGTTGCCGTGTTTGTATGTATATAATAGGCAAAATGATGAACCATTCCATTCCAACGCTGATCCAATGCTGATTTATCTGGTTTGGCATTTTTATTTAATATATAATGCTTTTTCACATATAACGTATAGAATAAAGGTCTAAGCAAACCAATAATAGATGTTGATACATATATCAAACGAATGTCTGCTTTTAGACTTACACAAAACAGTGTTACGAGTATATTCACGATGGAATATACTATGCTTACCACATAGCTTATTCTGATCTTTTGATCTGCGGACAACAGCGACACATACGGCAATGACACAAAATATTCTGTAAATGTGCTGACACACAAAATCAAAATGGTGGAAATTATATAGAGTCTTCCTACTTGTGTTTTGGCTATTAAAGGATAAACAATACATAATGCACCAACATATATCGCAAAAACAGCACCAATTTTTCTGTAAAAAGTCTTCTGTTCATTAATTATTCCTGATACCGCATCAATATCTCCTTTCGCTAATGGCTTATACAATGAAGTTCTAAAGATGCTTCCTACCCCTGCCTCCAATAGCGATATATACCCTAAAAATTGCGTAATTGAAGAGATTAATCCATTAACATCAGAACCATACGCTGGTATAATAATTCTTGGTAAAATCAATCCACGTATAAAAAAGACAAGCTGCAACAATATGGAAAAGATTATATTTAAAGTTGCATTTTTTGTCCTGTTGCTATTCATAGCATCACTTCCATTCTATATTCTGCTCCTCTACAGTTTATATAATCTTAGTCTTTAAATTGGTCTCACCTTTTATAAAAACTCAAATTCTTTATTTTATCTGATTTTGCAATACTGTAACATTTTTACGCACCAGGTAATTTCACGGTTTTAGCAAATATATCTAAAATTCTTAACATAGAAAATCTCAATAAAAAACACTTGACCTTCAATTTTATTGGATAATTCTTACACCATGGTATTCTTCTAATATATTTTTTGATTATGGGATTTTTTAAAAACTTCTTAATTTGCCCATAACTTTTTCGATTAAATGAATACGAAAACTCATTGCGAACTACAATTTCGGAAATTAATGCAATATAATCCTGTAATTGCTTGTCATTCTCCCAATTCATTTTTTTGGAAAACTCTTCAATGTAATCAATCAAAACTATAATCTTATCTATAAGTTTTTCATCATATGTGTGTGTCATGGAAGAAACATTACTTACA
Source organism: Clostridia bacterium (assembly GCA_045578205.1). GTDB lineage: Bacteria > Bacillota > Clostridia > UMGS1810 > UMGS1810 > RGIG8748. The sequence goes on from JAZNJU010000024.1 coordinate 3,779, forward strand.
TACATATATGTTGTATCATCCAACGAACACACAGAATTAGCACTCAATATGCAGGGATATGTCAACGCTAAATCCTCACCCCAAGTCAAACCTGCGGGGATTTTTTTCTGGCTGCTAACCAGCAATTCTTTTTTTATGAATTTCATACACGCAGACGGATGAATACCAAATCCAAAAAATGGTCCCATTGACAACAGATTGCCATAAACTTTTTCTTTTACCTCGTACTCATCTTTAGCGCACGCAATATTTCTGTTTAAAGTTCGTTTTATGATATCTCCCTCTACTGCAGTAAATCCGGTACAAACTACATCATAGGGAAATTGATTAATGACTTTCGAAACCGTTTCAAGTCTGGTTGGAGCAATATAATCATCACTATCTACAAAAGTTATATATTCTCCAACAGCCACCATCGTACCGGAAATTCTTGCCTTAACCAAGCCCTCATTATTCTTGTGTATAACTTTGATATATTCATACCTTTTAGCATACGAATCGCAAATTTGCGGGCATTTGTCAGGAGAACCATCATCAACCAAAATAACCTCAAAATCCCTATATGTTTGATTAATAATGCTATCTATACATTTATTAAGAAACCTTTGAGTTTTATATACCGGAACAATAATACTAAATTTCACCATTTAACCTCTCCGCTTTCTAAGTTCTTCAGTACAACTACTATCTTTAGGATACACGGTTTTATATAATTACAAAAACAAAATCGGCATAAATACTCTCTCACTTATCAACGATAGCGCAAATGAAAACACAAGCCATGAAACCTTGCTCATGAAGACAAAAGATGATATTTCATTTTTTTCACGTTTATATTTTTCATAACTTTTCAAAATCCTCATGAATATACCGAGATAGAAAATCATCGTCAATATCAAACCACAATTGTATAGCATTTCCATGTAATCATTATGCGCAGGAATAACATCACTAGAATTCAAATTAAGTGATGGCACATGTGGATTCATTCCAAAAATTTTTTTTGAAATAGGTTGTTTTTCATACTCGCGATATACTATTTTCCATATGTTGGCACGACTAGCCGCCTTGGAATCTTCTGCACTTTGTTCATAATCAGCAGTATAACTCTGTATTCTATATGAAATATCGCCCAGAACAGGAGTATCGGGATTATTAGTACCATAAATAAACAAGCCCAATAAAACAACACCTATAGTAACAACATAACCGAGAGTTTTTACATTTAGTTTTTTATATAAAATTGCATATATTAAAATCATGACAGCTAGTGAAATGTAACTTGTAAAACTTATTGTCATCAAAACACCTATAAACAACATAACAACAATAATTCTTCTTTGCCATATTTTAAATGGTTTGGAAATGATACAAAAAAGTATGCAAAAGCCATACCAAAAGCCACAATAATTCGGGTCAACAAAAGTCCCCATAAATCGCGTTGTGGCCTCCTGATTGGTTCCTAATTCATAAGACAATGACATTGTATTTCCAAGCATAAATCCGGAAAAAACCGAACTTGCACAAGCTATTGCAAATAAAGAAAACAACCGCTTAGTTTGACTTTCTGTAATATAATTTTCGCTAAACAATAAGAAAATCAAAATAAGATCCAATACATAAAAAATTCCTATTCGCACATTTTCAAAAAACACAGAAAGAAGTGCATGACTTAAAAGTGGCACTAAAATAAGAAGCGAATCTATCCGAATACCTATTTCCCTTTTTATGAAAGCATACATAACTTTAAATAGCAACAAAAAAGAATATAGTCTATAGAGTGAAATACCAATTAGCGGAACGATAAAATATGAGTAATAAATAATCATACCAGGGAATAAACACATAAATTCCTCATATGGGAACAAGAAGAACATTATTATGCAAAAAGCCATTGTCAGTAACGAAGAAGGAACTATTCCCGTGAATAGCAACAATATGTAATATAGAATTATTAAAAATGTTTTTATATTCGTTTTGTCCCTATTAATTATATCCATTAAATATACCTCTTATCTAACTGCACAATCATTTTACATAGTATCCTTTATTATAAATACTTACCCTACCTGATAAGTTCAAAACCCAGTATAGTGTTTCATTTATATTATTTCATATATTTTATAAATATCATCCATATTTGAAAAATCAGTATTCATCAAATTTTCCTTCATTATATCCAAGAGTTCGGGTTGTTCTAAAACCTTCTTTAATCCTGTATGTACAAATTCGTCCTTATTCTGAACTATTATTCCCGTTTTATTATTTTCTATCTGTTCATTTGCAGAAGCATACTCTGTAACAATAGGTACGAGCCCCAACATCTGCGCCTCGGTAATTGCCATTGGCTTACCTTCAAATCTCGAAGGTAAAAAGAACACATCAAAAAATTTAAAATATGGATAAGGATTAACTTTTTGTCCCAAAAGCACTACATCATTTTCCAAATTATTTTCCTTAATAATACTCTCAAGCAAAGGTCTGTCTGCACCTTCGCCAATTATGTACCACTTTAGACTGTATCCCATCTCCTTAAGTTTAGCAATTGCCAGTATTCCTCTGTCAAGGCCCTTGTGGTCTGCAGCCAACCTGCAAACGGATAAAAGCTTCAAACCATCGAAGTTTTTCACCACATTTTCTACATCATCACAGCTTCTTAATCTTACATATTTGCTTGTGAGTATATTGGGGATATGCATACACTTATCCTTTAAACAAGGGAATGATTTTATAAAATTATCGTTACACTCTTCTGAGACAGTTATTATCTTGTCTGATTTTTGAAGCATCTTTTTATCTATCTGAGGAATATAATGCGCCTTTTCAAAATCAATATGTATCCATGAAATTTTCTTTTTTGCTTTAACACAATTGTTAACGAACACATCCGACCAAAGTTCCAAAAATCCAATTGCAACATCATACTGCTTTTCTATTTGTCTGCAAAACGAACACTGGGCATATGCCATTCCTTGCGAAGTTGGTGCTAATTTCCTTTTGTACTTTAAGCCATAATAATATGCTCTTATCAAAGTTCCGTTCAAAAAAGACTTTAACACTTTTTTTAAAGTTGATTGTTCAACATATGCCTGCGGAAGCAAATTAACCTTATCCGGTATATAATCCATCAAAGGCCCCCTATTTCTGTATAGAAGTAAATCAACATCATATTTATCATAATCAAAATTTTGAAGTAAGGAAAGTAAACTTGTGGTACTACCACCTATCATCATTTCATAATATACAAAGAGTATTTTCTTTTTCATGGGCGTAATTCTCCGTCATTTATTTATTTTATTTACAGCAAATCTATAGAGTTTCCTTACAAGTTTAGGCGACCTATCACCCACCAATTTTTGTCTTAAAGTCTTACATGAAAGCTTAAGCATTAAATTATACTTTGAAATCTTTGACTTTTTATAATACTTCTTCAAAACAACATCGCGTTCACTTTTCTTTATTTCAATACCTTTTGCTGTTTCGGAAGCGCCCCCACCCATATAATCACATACATTAACATCACAGTGCACAAATTCTGCACCGGAGAAATAATCGTGTAACGTGTGTTCATAATCGGCAAGGATTTTATATTCAGTATTGTACAAACCGTTTTTACTAAACAAGTTTTTGGCTATGAACATTGTTTGATGACAAAGTGGCGTTCTGTAGAGATAAAAATCTGTAATCACCGTCGGTTGCTTAAACAATATCCCTTTTCTTGAATAATCACCATATACAACCGAATCCTCACAACTCTTCGCAACATCATAAATTTTTGCAAGAACATTTTCATCGCAAAAATAGTCTCCACAATTTAAAAAGCATATGTAATCACCGGAACTTAACTCTATTGCCTGATTCATTGCATCATATATACCGGAATCCTTCTTAGAAAAAACTTTTATCTTTTCTGATTTAGGTATTCTTTCCAGAGTATTATCTGTCGAAAGGCCATCTTTGACAATAATTTCATAATTATCAAAGTCCTGTTTAAGTACCGATTCGATTGTTTTAGAAATATAAAGTTCTGCATTAAAAGAAACCACTATGATACTAAAAAAAGGATTGTCAATCATTTTACAAACTCCAATATTTTTTTTGCCTGGGCAAATTTATTTTTACTATCCAAAACAAACTCTTTGGATTTATTACCAAAACCTGCCCTTTCTTCTTTAGATATATCAGCAACAAATTTTATTCTTTCAGCGATTTCCTCTTTCGTTACACTTTTGAGTTCAACAAGATGCTTATGATATTCCTCGGGAATTCCGTCGAGAAAACAAGAAATTACAGGATTTCCCGATACCATATATTCAAAAAGTTTTGACGGGAAGCAATATTTTGAGCTTTCCTCAGTATCACGCCTTGGACTTATAAGCATTGTTGCAGATGCCTGCTTATTTAGTAAATCTTGCCTTGATGGAAGATAACCGTAGAATTTGATTCTTTGATCTTTTTCTGCTCTTTGTTTGATAAGGTCAACCGAATTACCGTTACCGGTGAGCCATAGCTCATAATTATCATCTAAAAGTTCAAATGCATCCAAAAGTTCCGGTATGCCGTAGCGCATATCCAAAATTCCCGAATACATTACAGATATTTTGTCTGTTCTTTCGATAGCATCTGGATTTGCTACTTCTTCGGTATTGTAGGAGCCTTCCATAACAATCCACTGTTCATCTTGCAGTTTCAAAAACTCTGCCATTGGTTTGGCATAAAGTACGAATTTGTCGATTTTAGAAAGCATCCTCTTAATCCCAAACCAGTCTATTTTTTTAAGAACTTTTTTGACAGGGCTCATTGCCATATCCATATACTGTGGAAGGTCGGGAACAATAAGGCATATTTTTGCCGTTGGTATAATCTTTTTAACCTCCAATGCCGCCACCATAAAAGGAGAATGCATTTCGTATACAATTATACGCACATCTTCATTTTTGTGAAGTTGTGCCCATTTTTTTGCTTCTTTGCAGAGGACTTTTTTTGTAATAAAATGATTAACATATTTAAGATTTCTGTAACCAATGCTGATATCAGACGATTTCCCGGTTCTGGACCATTTTTCAGCAATGACTCTTTCTATAACCCGCGGGCTGAAATGATATGAATTTATTGAATCCACATCTACATTCAATGCATCTAATCCTTCTACAATATTGTTATGAGAAACATATGCGGACAGTAATTTGCCGTTTTTACTTTTCATTATTTCAAGCATTTTAGGCCCTATATTTATGCCTATCCACAATATTTTCACAATAGAATCTCCTTATTTGCCGCATACACTTTTAAGAACATTTATAACTTTTGATGTGCCAATCTCCGTTGTGAGATTTTTGAGTATAAATGCTCTTCCGTTTTCACCCATTTTCTGCAGCTCCTCTTTCTTGCTGCAAAGCTCCAAAATTGAATTTTTAAGTGCATCTGCATCATCTGCCTCTACACATACGCCAAGGTTATTTTCTGTAATTATTCTGTCGAGTTCGCTGCCTTTGTCAAAGGAGGCGAGAACAGGACGGGAAGCAGACATTATGCTCCAGGTTTTACTGGGTACAGAATTTGTACCCACGCCCTTTTTGGATATGATAAGTCCCACATCACCAATGCTAAACACATGGGATATATCGGAATAATCCTGAAATGGAAGAAGTGTCACATTGTTAAGATTGTTTTCTTTTACAAGTTCCTCAAGTTTCGACTTGTAAGCGCCCTCGCCTATTATGACAAATCCTATGTCTTTGTTATCTTCAAGGGATTTTGCAACTCTCACGAGCATGTCCATGTTTTGGGTGTAACCCACATTTCCGCTGTAGCATACATAAAACTTGTCCCTGTCAAGATTGTACTTAGCGAAAAGAATATTATCTTTTCTGTCTACGTTTACTACCTGGTTTTCATTAACCCAGTTATAGACAAGTTCGATTTTTTCTTCGGGAACACCCTTTTCCATGATATTCTTCTTGAAATCTTCTGATATTACAATGATTTTGTCTGCAGCGCGATATGTAATATTCTCTACTACCCTGCCAATTTTCCAAAGGAGAGATCCCTTCTTGGTCATACCGGTATGTACCAGAGAATCAGGGAATATGTCCTGGAGATTGTACACAATCTTAAATTTCTTGAATTTCTTAAGAAGTGCCATTATAAGTCCGTTTATAGGAGGAGTGCTTGAAGTATAGTATACATCAACATCTTTGGCAAACATTCCGTTAAAAAAATTTCTTATTACACATAGAGTATAACGCACAGCCCTTAACAAACTATTTTTAGGCTCTGAAAACATTGTAAACCTATGAATTTTAACATGTCCACTATATGTCTCTTCATACTTAATATTTTTGTATCTTTTTCTTGTAGTTTTATCAATTCCGCGACTTGGAAAAGGAGCATACACTATGCACTCTAACCCTTCCTTTTGATACGCTTCGTGAATATCATTCACCAAATGGGAAGCTGCTGTTTTTTCGGGGTAACAATATGTAGCTAAATTTAATACTTTCACTGTAAGCATCCTCCGTTCAAAAATTATTGTATCGAAACCGACTACATACGATTTTTGATGTATTTTGCAACCTCTTCGGTATATTCTCCAAATAATGGACCCGTAACTAGTTGATAATACAGCACACCCATGCCATTCAAATTGTATTCAATTATAACCGGATTAGCATCCTCGTCTATAGTTACATCCCAGGCCAATACACCAAAGTGTCCCAATTGTGCGTGGGCTCTAATTACTTCTTCTATAGCTTTATCAAATTCAGGTATCGTAATATCCTTGATAACAGTACCATTAGGCAAAATTTCCAGCGTTTTACCGGAAGGGAAAAACGCAAATTCTTTCAAACTCCCATCATTATTCACGCCGATTATAGCCAAGTCATCCCCTTTTGTTGAATAGGAATTAGCTGCTATATTTGAATGCAAGCCGGCTCTTACTGAAGCGGTTAAAAACCTCACCTCACCATTAATGAACATTGTATTCATTCTCATAATATTTACAGACTTGGGATTCAATTTAGCCATTTCCGGATGCTGCTTTATTATTTTTTGAACAATAAAATTTTCTCTATATGAATCTAAAACAGCATCTAAATCTTCTCCGGCATCAACTATTTTAACATTCTTTCCCAAGCCGGTTTCCATAGAAGGCTTGATGACACCATTTCCATTTTGTTTTATAAGAACTTTCGCCTGTTCTTTTGTGATAATGTTGTAGTCATGATCATAATAAACACCATTAACATTTCTTATATATGTATCTGGCAATTTCACATTTTGAATAAATCTATCAAAATAACATTTATCATTCCAAGCGAGATTAATCTTTCTATCATTTAATACAGGATCAATGATTGTTCTAAAATACAATTCCGGGCATATTTTTGGATCAAACACACCCGTAAGACTATAGTACAACTCATGCGTCTCAAAGTCTATGTTTTTTAGGGTTTTCCATGTTTTTAGAACCTCTTGCTTTTGTTGTGGAGTCAATCGTCGTAGTGTAATTCCATTATTTTTAAAATTTTTCTTATAATACTTACTACTTTTCTTTGCATATTTATAACGAAATAACCAATGGGCATAATCATCAAACTTTTTATACAAACTGTTTAGACTCATAACTTTTATCTCCTCGTTTTTTCAATACCTCATTCAGGACCTTTTCTGTCAAATCACCAAATAGCGGACCGTTATTAAATTGATGAAAATTTATACCGCCTTTTCTCATATTCGCCTCAATAAGTACCGGTTCGCCATCTTCATCTATAGCGATATCCCAAGAAACAAGTCTAAAATGTCCTATCAAAGGATGTGCTGACTTAACCAATTCGATTGCCTTGTCATATGAAGGGATTTTAAAACCTTCAAATACCAAGCCATCGGGATGTTGTACACAACTTTTACCTGTGTTGTACCCATGAGCAGACTTTTTAAGACAACCGTTTTCGTCGATACCACAGGACATACCGTCATATTGCTTATTAGCAGTTGCTGTAGCATTGTCTACTTTGCTATCACCAAATCCCATTCTAAGCACGGAAGATACAATGTGTACACCGTCATCCATTAACAAAGAGCAAATTCTTATGCAATTTATAGAACCCTTATGCACTTTGTCAAGCTCACTGTTCTGAACAATAAGCTTTTGAACAACATAATCATCATATTCTTTATTTGTCAAAAATTCATCTATAGCTTCAGTATTTTTTGAGTTAAAGAAAAATATGCCCCTTCCGCTTCCGCTTTCCTGCGATGGCTTGCAAATTGTTTCGTCAAAAGCCATAATCTTGTTTTTGGCTTCTTCAATACTAATTTGGTTGTATTCGGAGTCGAAAATAAAACTGTTGATTTTTCTTACAACTATCTCAGGTTGCTTAATACCTGTAAAAATTTTTGAATAATAATTCTTATCATTAAATCCATAACCCAGTTTTCGGCTGTTGAAATGCTGGTCTATCTTCGTATAATACAAATCATTGGGTATATACGCCGGATCAAAAATTCCGTTTTGTGCAAAGTAATATTGTGCCCACTTTGTTGATATTTTTTTGTACGGTTTCCAAAACTCTTTGATTTGACGTTTTTGTTCTTTGGTTAATTTAAAATCTTTTTTAATGTGCTTCTTTAAATTCCTGTTTTCCTGGACTTTGGAAATTAAATTTGCAACAAAGGTTTCGGGTTTTTCCCAAAAATTCATATAAAATGCTTTTATCTTTTTACTAACCGCCATTTAACCCGCACTCTCCTATTTATTTGCAGTTTCCCTTTCATTAACCGCAGTATTTTCAACTTCATTGGTATAAACATTCTCTCTTTTTAACACAGTTTCTATTGTCTTAAAGAAAATCTTAATATCCAACCACAAAGAAACATTGTAAGCATACCAAGCATCATACAATCGTTTTTCACGGACACCCAATCCGTTCCGATAATACGCCTGTGTGTATCCTGTTATCCCAGGTCTTACTAAAGTCTTGTCTTTTTCATCAATTACATATGTGTCTTTTGACTCTACATCCCCTGCTCTTGGACCGATAATACTCATATGTCCAACAAGAACATTAAAAATCTGAGGAAGTTCATCAATGCTGGTTTCTCTTATGAATTTGCCTATCTTTGTAACACGATTATCTTCCTTTGAATTGTATGTACTTCCATCATCATTACGAAGATCGGGCGCATTTACCTTCATTGAACGAAATTTAAGCATGTCGAATTCTTTGAAGTTTCTTCCTATTCTGCCCGAGCGATAAAAAACAGGTCCTCTATCTTCGATTTTAATTAAAATTCCTACAGGTATTGCTATTATTAAAACAAACGGCAATGCTATCAAGGAAAGAATGATATCAACCAGACGTTTGAAGACCAACTGATAAAAACCACAGTACCCTCTCTTGTGTTTGCTTAGAACAATCATTTCCTCTATTCTATCATTTTGTTTTTCTACAACTTGATTCAAAATAACCACTCCGAATCTATTTAGAATATATAATCTCGTATGTAATTCAAAACCTTTTCGGCTTTGTTTTCAGCTTCATTTGCAGTATCAGCCTTAGCAATTATGTATCCACACCCATCAAGATTTGTCCGATATTTATTTACGACATCTCCAACTTTCATATGATGGTATATCTCAACATCATATTCCTTTTCTAATGTTTCAAAATCAGGTAACTTTTTTATTGTGCCACCAGCAAATGCAAGCAAACGTGTAGCAACAGCCTTGTGCACGCCTGGTGTTAAATCAACATCGTCTCCTACTGCATTTCGAATCATATTATCTACGTAATTTATTCCGGTTCCGTACGGAACTATACAAGGTCCAATCATATTACCACCCATTCTGGCACCCAAATCAACAATATATACCTTTCCATCTTTGGTAATAATCATATCCATATTTACTGAGCCAAAATTGATACCCAATGCATTTATTGCTTTTTTAACACACTTTTGCACCTTTTCTTCTATATTCGGTGGCAAATCAGAAGGAACAGCATGCCCCAGTTCTGCATAATAAGGATGGCTTGTCATATGCTTTTTCATTACAGCGAGAACATTTACTTCACCGTTCACAACAAGACTTTCAGCTCCGTATTCATTACCAAAAATATATGTTTCTATTTCTGCCCTGTTCGTTATTGAAGAATCTATGGCGTACTTACACGCATCTGCCAATTGCTCAGCGTTATCAACTCTTGACGCTCCCCTGCTACCGGAACCATCACAAGGTTTTACCATAACAGGATAATTCAATCGTGTTTTCAAATCAGCAATATCAGTATTTGCATCTACTTCATATGCTTGTTCGGTATCATCAACTTTGTTTTCGTACAGACACTTTCTAATTTGATATTTATTCTTTATTTTTTTAGCAACATCATATTTCAAACCGGGCAAATTCATTTTTTCTGCAATATACGAAGCAGTCAATACACCATAATCCGTTGCCGCTGTCAATACCCCGTCAATATTTTCTCTCAACGCATATTCCAAGCAGGCTTTCTCATCTACTATATTTATCACTTCGTATTTATCTGCATGTTTAAATCCTACTGCATTGGGGTCTGCGTCAACTGCTAAGGTTATGTAACCCATAGATTTTGCTTTCATTATAACAAAATCCTGCAAAAAACCTGCACCTATGATTAAAATCTTTTTCATATATATACCTCAAAGTTCTTTTTTCATTATCAGTTCTCTATAGTTCCGAGTGTCTTTACTACCAATGACTTTGTAACCTCTGTTTTCGTAAAAATGTATTGCATGATGACTCTTTTCATACACTTCAAAAATAACATTCTTGCAATTATTTTTAGAAGCCTGTTGTTCAATGGCTTTTATACAAAACGAGCCAACACCATTTCCAGAGAAGTCGGGAGAAGTCGCAAGTTTACAAAGATTACAATTGGTTCCTTGGAATTTCAACTGATATGTCGCAATAGATTTTCTATCAGAATTAGCCACCAAAAAAATGTCATTTTTTAGTGCGCACAACAGAACTATAACCACATCTTTTATCCATGGATTATACCAGTGTTCTAAACCATATTGTTCTTTCATGTTTTTACCACATTTTCTAAGTATGCTTAAAACCTTGTATAAATCAAGAACACTATATTTTTTTATCCTTTTTACTGTATACAAATTCATCATTTCAGAGCAAAAATCTCCTTCACATTCTCCGCAACATACTCCGCATCTTCCAAACTCATCTTTGTATTAAGCGGTAAACTTACCTCATTTGCAAACTGCTTGTACGCATTGGGATAATCGGCAATGTCAAAGCCGAGGTTTTTGTATGCCGTAAGGAGCGGAAGCGGTTTGTAATGAACGTTACACGCAATGCCGCACTCTGCCATCTTGATTATGAATTCATTACGGTATGCCATATCTTTGCCGGAAAGTCTGGAAAGGTACAGATGACCCGAAGACTGAGCACTGTCTGTATAGTGGTTAAGGTATGCAATGCCGAGCCTGTCCGCCATGGCATTGTAGATACCGATGATTTCTTTTCTCTTGGCAAGCATATCGGGGTATCTGTCCAGTTGAACAAGTCCGATTGCAGCCATTATGTCTGTCATATTGCATTTATAGGCAGGAGATACAATATCGTACTCCCATGCACCAAGTTGTGTCTTTGCAAGGGCATCCTTGGACTGGCCGTGGAGAGAAAGAAGCATAAAATGCTTATATATTTCCTCATCGTCTATACCGTCGAGCGGAAGCCAGGTAAGTGCACCGCCCTCAGCAGTTGTAAGGTTTTTAACTGCGTGGAAAGAGAAACTTGTAAAGTCCGCAACAGCGCCTGCCCTCTTGCCTTTTTGCACGGCACCAAAACCATGGGCACAGTCGGCAAGAACAAGTATTCTGCCCAGCGCTTCCTGATATTTTCCATTTGCCTTGAAGATGTTTTTCTTGGCATTTACTACTTCAAAAATTTTATCATAATCGCACATAACTCCCGCAATATCTACAGGGATTATTGCTTTGGTCTTGTCCGTAATGAGGTCAGGTAGTTTGTCATAATCCATCTCGAAACTTCCGGGAGCGGTATCTGCAAGAACAACTTTTGCCCCGACATGGCAGATGACACTTGCACTTGCAGTATATGTATATGCACTTGTAATTACTTCATCTCCCTCGCCGATGCCGAAGAGTCTTAATATAAGTTCCATACATGCTGTGGCGGAATTAAGACATACAGCCCTGTTGGTACCACAATACTCCGCAATTCTCTGCTCAAAGAGTTTGGTCTTGGGGCCTGTAGTAATCCATCCGCTTTTTAAAACTTCCACAACATTTGAAATTTCCTCATCGGTAATATCCGGGGGTGAAAAAGGTATGTTTCGTAATTTCAAAATTAACACCTTCTATTGTCTTTTTTGCACTAAAAGAGCATAAATATACAAGTCTATTATATCAACATTCACAATGAATGTCAACGCATTTTAGGTTTTTTATGTCACTTTTCTACATATTTTATTGTATTTTTCGACGCAAGTCGGCAAATTCCGAAATTTATCGGGAATTTCTTGACAAAATCCTCGTAAAAACATATAATACATATGAACATTTGTTCATATGTTGAAATGAGGTGAATTTATGCGGGAAAGCCATTGCAACCACACTCCCCAAGAAACACAGGAAATAGAAAACATTATCAGAAGCACACCGTCGGTACATAAACTAAACAAACTTGCAGAATTCTTCAAAGCGTTTTCCGACCCCACAAGGCTAAAGATAATCCGCGCTCTGTCCCAAAGGGAACTTTGCGTATGTCAGATTTCCGAGATTACCAATATGTCACAATCGGCGGTGTCGCATCAGTTGAAATACCTAAAGAGCATTGATGTGGTGTCAAACCGCAGAGATGGAAAATCCATAATTTATTCCATATCGGACACACATATATCCCACATATACGGCGAGGGACTTATACACATAAACGAGGAGGACAACTCACATGAATAACCATTCCCACGAGCACGAAAATTGTTCTTGTCACAGTGAAGAACATAGTCATTGCAAATGTCACGGAGAGCATCACCACGAACACCACGGTGAGCATCACCACAAGCACCACGGTGAATGTTGTTGCTCACATTCACATCATCACGAAGAATGCGGATGTTCACATTCACATCATCACTACCATTCAAAAAATCTGCTGATAAAAGGAGTTTCATTTGTGCTCTTTATCGGCTCATTGCTTATTGCAGATTCACTTGCTATATCCTCGGTAATTTGCGCTGTTGCCATTGTTCTTTGCGGATACGAAATCTTTTTGCATGGCGTTAAATCCCTAATCAAACTCAAATTCGACGAAAACACGCTCATTCTGCTTGCGGTTATATCGTCTGTGATAATGCGCGAACAAAACGAGGCTTTCCTCATAACAGTTCTGTTTTCTCTCGGGGAATTCCTGGAGAGTTATGCCGTGTCCAAATCACGCAGGAGAATAGAAAATCTCATCGATGCCACAAGCGACACCGCCCACAACGAACTGGGAGAAAGCATAGACCCGAAACTTCTCCGTGTTGGTGATACTTTTCTTGTAAAACCCGGCGACAAAGTTTGTGTTGATGCTGTAATTGACAAAGGAACGGGAGTGTTTGACACATCTGCCATAACGGGCGAAAGTCTTCCCCGCACCTTTGAAAAAGGCGAAAATGTGGTGTCGGGTTATGTGAATGTCGGTTCATCCATTGTTTGCGTTGCCACCTCCGACTATGAAAACTCCACGGCTTCCAAAATTAAAAAGTACGTGGAAAATGCAAGTCACAAAAAGGCATCCACCGAAAACTTTATAACCCGTTTTGCCTCGGTGTACACCCCTGCTGTCATTGTAATAGCAATTCTTATGGGTATAACTCTGGCGGTGTTCGGAGTTGCAGAACCATCCGAAGCATTCAGAAGAGCGCTTACATTTATGATTGCTTCCTGCCCCTGCGCCCTTGTTATAAGCATACCCCTTGCATACTACGCCTCCATAGGTGCCATAAGCAGATACGGACTTCTTGTGAAAGGTTCCAAGTATATAAATGAAATGGCAAAAGCCGATGCCATTGTGTTTGACAAAACCGGAACACTCACAAAGGGAAATATTGAAGTGAGTGAAATTCAACTTTTTGGTGAAATGAGCGAAAATGAAATTCTCGCTCTTGTGAAATCCGTGGAAATACACTCTCTGCATCCCGTTGCCGAAACCATTTGCAAATACTATGACGGAGAATATCCAAAGGCTGAAAATGTGAAAGAACACATAGGAAAAGGTGTAGAGGGAACTGTTGGTTCAAATCACATAGCAGTGGGAACCAAAAAACTTGCATCCCTGCTCGGATATGCAATTCCCGAAAGCAGCGACGGAATACTGGTGTACGCAGACGGAACCTTGTCTGCCGTGATATATGTAACCGATACGCTCAAGGCGGATGCAAAAGAAACAATAAAAAGTTTGTCCGGTATGGATTTTGGTGAAATCTGCATGTTGTCGGGTGACAATGAAATCCAGGTATCAAAAACCGCACAGATACTCGGCATAAACTCCAAAGGCAATCTTTCGCCAAACGAAAAAGCAACCGAAATCGCCTCTTTGAAAGAAAAGCACAAAGGTGTAATCTTTGCAGGAGACGGTGTGAATGACGCTCCCTCCCTTTCGGAAGCCGATTTTTCCATATCCATAGGCACGGGAAGTTCCATAGCACTGGAAACGGGTGACGCTACGCTTGTTTCGGGAAACCTTGGTGCAATACCGAAATCCATCAAAAAGGCAAGATACACCTGCAAGGTTATTGCAACGAACATCGTCCTTGCAATTGCATTCAAACTGGCAGTCCTTGTCATGGCTGCAACAGGTTATGCTCCCATATGGCTCGCAGTATTTGCAGATGTGGGAACACTCATTATAACTGTATTGAACTCGCTTGGAATATTCCTAAAAAAATGAAAGAGGGGCTAAACACCCCTCTTTGTTATTCCGCGAGTTCAAAATAGTCCAGCGGATTTACATATTCCCCATCCAGGAGCATCTCCATGTGTATATGCGTATCTGCAACAATTTCAAACAGTGTTGTGTCCCCCACTGTGGAAATCACATCTCCTCTTTTCACCTGGGTACCGATATCAAGTGTTTCAAGGTCCATAAGGTTTGAATATATAGTCCTTATGCCACCCTCGTGGTCTATTACAATAGTATATCCGTTTTTGAGGTCCTCGTACATATCGCTCACGATACCGTCGCCGGCGGAATACACCTCTGCCCCCAATGGTGCGGCAATGTCAATCCCGGGGTGTACCCTCCAATCCTCAAGTGTCTCGGAATACAGTGGTACGTCGGGCGAAAAACCTTTGAGAAGACTTCCGCTGCAAGGAGCAGAAAACACCGTACTCTTTTGCGGGATATCCTCAACTTCTTCACTCACAACTTCTTTATCTTCGCTTTCCAGAACCTCTATATCTTCTTCAGGAATGGTTTCTTCCGCGGGAACTGCCGACGTGCCCTCGTTTACATCTTCGCTGTCGTACAGAACTCCCGCCACCAGAATTGTTATAACCAGAGCAATCCCGCAAATTGCAATAAGTCCCAAGGTTGCAGCTTTATCTTTTCGCGATGACGATTTTCCATAGCCATCTACATATTGTTTTTTCATAATCCTCAATCCTTTCGGACTTATTTTTCCTTGGTTTACATTTTTTATTCATACATAGACTTGAATTCTATCCCTTGATAATATGTTTTTAGTATCTGCTTGTAGTCATATCCCTCTTTTGCATAATGATTTGCTCCATACTGGCTCATACCCACGCCGTGTCCGTATCCCAACACGCTGAAAATCACCTTGTCACCCTCTGCCGACACCTCAAAATCCGATGATGCCAGTGAAAATGTCTTGCGGATGTCTGTCCCTTTGAGAATTTTATTTCCCACTTCAATTGTAAGGACATTTCCTCCTTCGCTTCTTACAGTTTCCCCCACAAGACCGGGGGAAAAATCTACTCCGTATGCTTCTTTGAGTTTAGTCTTGAATTCATCCAGTGTTACAGTGACCTTTGTTCTGTATTTCGGTGCACTCTCCTCTCCCGGACTTTCAACACTCTTCAGATATGCCACCTCCGAACCCCAGACATCTTCTGCGTTTTCAGTTCTCCCGCCGGATATTGAATGAAAAACTGCTTTTATGGGTTCATTTTCGTGCACTGCTATTATCCCTTGGGTACTTTCTACAGCGTTTTTGCATTTTTTGAAATACAAACTTGCATTTTTGCCCCACTTTTTGTCTGCCTCGCTGTCCTTGACATAGGCTTGACAGTGAGATGGATCGGTGCAAACATCGGCACCTTTGTGAACACTCTTATCTGTGTTCACGCTCCTTTTTTGCACCATATATGTTCTGGCGGCAACAGCCTGTGCTTTCAGTGCCTCTTCTTCGAATTCTGCAGGCATTTCAGCCATCAGGACACCACGTATATAATCTTCGGTATTCATGGTTACCACTTTGTCATCGGACACCAGATAAACATCTGTTCGGTCTTGTTCACCTGCGTTTTTTTCGTTTCTTCCGCTATGAAAACTGACGTTCAGGCACAACGGAAACAGTATTATCAGAAAGCACAAAATTGCAAGCCAAATTAAAAAATATTTCAAAATCCACCTCTACAATGTATATTATTGCCAAAAAAACATTACTTATATTAAACATTATATATAAAATTGTTGATTTTTATGAGTTTTCCCGTTATCATCTTGTTTCCCGAAACAAAATATGGTATGATAATATTATATTAAAGCGAAAAGGAGAATGTATCATGAGTAAAGACTACGGTCGGGACACCATTGCCGACTTTACCAACAATCGTGGCGAAGTTGCTGATTTCTATCGTATAGACAAAGATGAATATTTGACATACCAAGTCAAGAGAGGCCTGCGAAACATGGATGGCTCCGGTGTGCTTGCCGGTCTTACCAATGTGAGCGAAGTTCACGGTTACGTTGTGAGCGAAAGTGAAAAAACCCCTATCCACGGACAACTCGCGTACAGGGGTTACAATATTGAAGACCTTACTGCGTCTTTCGGTCTTAACAACCGCTTCGGGTTTGAAGAAGTGGCGTATTTGCTTCTGTTCGGAACACTCCCTACAAAGGATGAACTCACAGAATTTTGCTCTTTTCTTGCAATGAGCAGAGAACTGCCAACATTCTTTACAGAGGATATGATACTCAAAAATCCCAGTAAGGACATCATGAACAAACTGGCAAGAAATGTGCTTACTCTCTACTCCTACGACAAAAACCCGGATGACTGCTCCATAGAAAATGTTATCCGTCAGTCCATAAAGATAATGGCACGACTGCCCATTATGACAGCCCACTCCTACAGTGCCAAAAAGCATTACTTCGACAACAAGAGCCTTATCCTCCACAGACCCAAGGATGAACTGTCCATAGCCGAAAATATTTTGAGAATGCTCTCCAAGAACAAGGAATTCACAGAAGAAGATGCACGCATACTGGACACCACCCTCATGCTCCACGCCGAGCACGGCGGCGGCAACAACTCCACTTTCACATGCCGTGTACTCTCATCGTCGGGCACAGACACGTACAGTGCCATTGCAAGCGCCATAAGTTCCCTGAAAGGTCCTCGTCACGGCGGTGCCAACGCCAAAGTTATGAGTATGATGGAAGATATTCAGGCAAATGTTAAAAACTGGGAAAACCGCGACGAGGTATACGAATACCTGTGCAAGATTGTGCGCAAAGAGTGCCACGACAAGAGCGGTCTTATATACGGACTGGGACATGCAGTATATACACTGTCCGACCCAAGAGCGGTTATTCTTAAAGAAAATGCAAGAAAAATGTCGAAGCGCCTGGGTTTTGAAGAAGAATTCAAACTGTATGAACTCATTGAAGAAATCGGTCCCATGGTTTACCGCGACATTAAAAAGCAAAAGAAGATTATTTGTGCAAATGTTGACTTCTATTCCGGCTTTGTGTACAAAATGCTGAAAATCCCCCCCGAAATCTACACACCGCTTTTTGCAATATCCAGAACTGCAGGCTGGTGTGCTCACAGAATTGAGGAGATAATCTCAGGCGGAAAGATAATCCGTCCCGCATACAAGAGCCTTTGCAGAAATTCGAGAGAGTATATAAAAATCGAAGACAGATAAAAGAAAGGGGATGTAAAATAAAGCGCAGACCGTTTATAGGCTCCATTACTGAACTTCTATAATGTCAAAATGGCAAAAAACACTCGAAATATGTAGAAATCTGCAAAAATTGCAGATTTCTCATGTTTTTCAGCCTATAAACTCTAAGCGAACTTCACCTCTCGACGTGCCCTCGCACGCCTTCGGGTCACCCTCGCAAGCACGCTTGCTTCGGTTCAGTTCGCTTATTCTGCATCTTATTTTCCTATCCCCAAGGGGTGTAAACCAATTCATACGAATTAATTTACACCCCTTTGCTTTTCATCGTTTTTCTAAAATATAGACGTTACCGTCAATGTAGTTGTAGACATATATTTCGTCGTCCGATTTTCTTTCGTATATCCACTGTTTTTGCCAGTCTTCGATATCATCACTGTGGTAGTGAATACCGTTTTCAAGTTTAAAAAATTCGCCATCCTCAAAGGGAAGATTGTATTTACAAAGCGTTTTGCCATCTTCTTCCTCAAAGTGGATGTAGTAATCATCGTCATTTTCATACTTGCCTCCGATACTCATCATATCGGGGAAGTTTTCTTCATTTTCTTCTGCAAGTTTTTCTTCGCACGAAGTAAACAGTTGCTGACTGTCATCAAAAGCACCCAGAGCATTAAACAGGGCCATTGCCTTTGCATAATCTCCGCTGTCCATATAATCCATTGCTATGTAATAGTCGCATTCATCTGCCATGTTTTTATCGTTGATGCTCAAAAATACATTTTTGGCTTCAAGATACTTGCCTTCTTCGTACAACTTCATGGCAGTTTCTTCTTTTTGGTCGTTTGTACCTTTGATTTCATCATCTTCAATGGTGGAAATAAGTTCAAGTGCTTCATCCGTCTTACCCATTGCGGTAAGTTCCGCAGCCTTTGCAAGAATGGCGTCGTTGTACCCGTCTTTTGCTCCGTCAAATCCTTTGTCTTTAAGATACTCAAATATCTTTAATGCCTCATCGATTTTCCCGTCTTTAAGAAGAAGTTCCGCCTCGGCAAAATCACATTTGTACAGCATTTCGTCCGAATCCTTGTACCAAAGCATATCCTCAAATATTTCTCTGGCATTTTCTGTTTTTCCATCTCTTAAATATCTTTCTGCTTTTACGTAAGAACTGTTGAATTTAAGATTTATCAGAAATATAGCAATACCTGCAACCAAAATACCAAGTCCTATTCCTGACAAAATAAAGGAGGATTTTTTTACTTTTTTTCTCACTTCCGTTTTTGGAGGAGGTGCCTGCGGAGTTCTCTGATAGTTGCCGTCGGAAAGAAGCCTGAGTTCTTCAAGCATATCCTCAGCATCCACATACCTTTGTGATGGGCTGAATTCACAGGCTTTTAAAATTATTGCCGACAAAAGTGCATCTGCATTTTTGGGTGCAGAGGGGCGAATTCCGCTCATACGCAGTTTGTAGGAACTGGCAGCAGAATCAAAATCAAGGGTGTTTCTGAAAGGTTCAAGACCGCCGTTTAACAGTTTGTACATAATCGTACCCAGTGAATATATGGCGGTTTCTTCACCCCCGTATGTCTCATAGGCTTCCGGTGCAGTGTAGAGTTGATAGAGATGTGAAAAAGTACCGGGTCTTTCGTGGACCTTTTCAGGTGAGGATGTTATCCTGAATTCACCCGACGGCATAACCGAAATATCGGCAGGGGTAATATACACATAGGATATACCTGTGTTTCTTAATTCAATTAACTGTTCCAATATATCTATTCCAAGTCTTACCACACTTTCCCGTGTGGAATATTTGCCCATAACGGAAGACAAACGAACTCTTCCGGAAGAAGTGTTGTTTTCTCTTGTATTCATAATTACCTCCCGTATACATAGTGATTTTGACACAAAACTAATCATAACATCATTATACAACCTTTTTTTCGTAAAATCAATACATTGATGAATTTATAATAGTTATAAATTCGACTTGTATTTTGCTTACTTTTGTATTACAATATCTGTATATAAGGAGGTATGCAAAATGGAAAAAACCAATTCCTGGACCAAATTTCCAAAACACGAAGTTATGGAATTTTGCAACAAATATATTGACTATCTTAACTCATCCAAAACCGAACGTCTGTGTGTTAAAAACGCAGAGAAACTTGCACTTGATGCCGGATTTGTGCCGCTTGACAGCCTGGACACTCTTAAAATCGGTGACAAAGTCTACATCAAAAACCGCGAAAAAAACATAATCCTTGCGGTAATAGGCAAAGAGGATATTTTAAGCGGAACTTCCATAGTTGCCGCCCACATAGACAGTCCCCGCCTTGACCTCAAACCCTCTCCTTTGTACGAAGATTCAAACACGGTGCTTTTTAAAACGCACTATTACGGCGGAATCAAAAAATATCAGTGGACCGCAATACCCTTGTCCCTTATCGGTGTGGTTGTTAAACCCGACGGCACAACCATTGATGTCAGCATTGGCGAAAGCGAAGGCGACCCTGTACTCACGGTAACTGACCTTCTCCCCCATCTGGCACAGGAACAGATGACAAAAAAACTTTCGGAAGCATTTACGGGTGAAGATCTGAATGTGCTGGCAGGTTCCATCCCATCCGGTGAAGAAAAGGAAAAGTACAAGAGTGCAATCCTCGGAATACTGAAAGAAAAATACGGCATAGAAGAAAAAGACTTTTCAAGCGCAGAACTCGAAATTGTTCCTCAATTCAAGGCTCAGAGTGTAGGACTTGATTCCTCACTTGTGGGTGCATACGGTCAGGACGACAGAGTTTGTGCATACACTGCGTTAAGAGCAATACTTGAAACAAATCTTCCGGCCAAAACGGCAATTTGTTTCCTTGCAGACAAAGAGGAAATCGGAAGCATGGGCAACACGGGAATGCAATCCAGATTTTTTGAAAATTCCCTTTGCGAAATAATAGCACGACTACAAGGTGACTTCAATGATTTGTATCTCCGAAGATGCCTTTCATCTTCAATGTGTCTCTCATCCGACGTTGCCGCGGCTGTTGATGCCAACTACAAGAGTGTTTCGGAAGAAATGAACAGTTGCCACCTCGGAGCAGGAATATCCATTTGCAAATACACGGGCGCAAGAGGAAAATCCGGAACATCCGATGCAAATGCGGAATTTGTGGCAAAAATACGCAAAATATTCGACGATAACGACATAGACTGGCAGATGTGTGAACTTGGCAGAGTTGACCTTGGCGGCGGAGGAACAGTAGCACAGTTTATTGCAAATCTTAATGTTGATACAATAGATGTGGGTGTGGGACTTCTTTCCATGCACTCGCCCTATGAAATTGCAAGCAAGGCAGATGTGTACAGTGCATACAAGGCATATAAAGCATTCTATGCGTATAATGAATAACATAAAAAAGTTTGGACTTCAAAAGTCCAAACTTTTTTGTTATGACTATTTCTTTTCAATAACTTTCTTAACTGCTTTGACAATATCCTCGGCTGTCAAACCGTAGTCTCTGAAAAGGTCCGCAGGCACACCGGATTTACCGAACGTATCCTTAACTCCGACTCTTTCCATGGGGACAGGACACTCTTCGCAAATAACCTCGGCAACAGCACTTCCGAGACCGCCTATTACATTGTGTTCTTCACAAGTTACGATTGCACCGGTTTCTTTGGCCGCTTTAACGAGTATTTCTCTGTCTATGGGTTTTACGGTATGTATGTTTACAACTCTGGCGTTTATGCCATCCTCTTTTAACTTTTCGCTTGCGTTAAGCGCCATTTCCACCATAAGTCCCGTTGCTACTATTGTAACATCGGTGCCCTCTTTCAAAAGGACGCCCTTACCTATTTCAAATTTGTAGTCTGCCTCATCATAAAGCACCGGAACGGCAAGACGTCCGAATCTTAAGTACACAGGTCCGTCGTGCTTTATGGCGGCTTCTACAGCGGCTCTTGCTTCCACATCATCTGCAGGGTTAATAACCACCATATTTGGAATTGTACGCATAATGCCTATATCTTCGAGACACTGGTGAGTAGCACCGTCCTCACCCACGGATATACCTGCGTGGGTAGCACCTATTTTAACATTCAAATTGGGGTAGCAAATAGAGTTTCTTATCTGTTCAAACGCTCTTCCTGCTGCAAACATTGCAAATGAACTTGCAAAAACAACTTTTCCGCAAGATGCAAGACCTGCCGCGGTACTCATCATATTCTGCTCTGCTATACCCATATTTATAAACCTTTCGGGGAATGCTTTTTTGAATGTGTCTGTCTTTGTGGATTTGGAAAGGTCGGCATCGAGAACAACTATATCGTACTTTTCTCCCAAAGATGCCAAAGCATTACCGTAGGATTCTCTTGTTGCTATTTTTTTAACGTCTGCCATTATGCTCTCGCCTCCAACTCTTCGATTTTTGCATTTAATTCTTTTACTGCCAATTCATACTGCTCATCGTTTGGTGCAGAACCATGCCATGATGCCTGATTTTCCATGTAGGAAACGCCCTTTCCTTTTACGGTCTTTGCGAGGATGAGAGTAGGTCTGCCTTTGCACTCTTTTGCCTTTTTGAGAGCAGATTTTATCTCGTCGTAGTTATGGCCATCGATGGTGATTACATTCCATCCGAATGCTTCAAACTTTTTGTCAAAAGGTGTGGGGTTCATAACTTTGGTTATGTCGCCGTCTATCTGAAGTCCGTTAAAATCGAGAAATGCCACAAGATTGTCCAGTTTGTAGTGAGAAGCAAACATAGCCGCCTCCCATACCTGACCCTCTTCACATTCGCCGTCACCCAGAATTGTGTACACTCTGTAGTCCTTATTATCCAACTTAGCGGCAAGTGCCATTCCGTTGGCTGCGCAAATTCCCTGACCCAGTGAACCTGTGGACATGTCGACTCCGGGAATGTTCTTCATGTCGGGATGTCCCTGAAGATAACTGTCTGCCTTTCTTAATGTTGTGATGTCATCGCAGGGGATGAATCCTTTCTCTGCCAAAGCACCGTAAAGCGCAGGTGCACAATGACCCTTTGAAAGCACAAAACGGTCTCTGCCCGGGTTTTTGCTGTCGTTGGGATAAACTGTCATCTCGTCAAAATAGAGAACCGAAAGTATATCCGCAATGGAGAGCGAGCCTCCGGGATGTCCTGATTTGGCGGCGTGAACACCGTCTATGGCATGCTTTCTGATTTTGTAGGAGATTAACTCCAACTGTGTGTTATTCATTGTCCTTTTCCTCCGTATCAGCGGTACCTTTTACAATACCGAAAGATAATTCTATTATTTCATTCAACCTCTCAAAATCACCGGATATAAAAAGATATCCTATGAGTGCTTCAAACCCCGTAGCGTGCCTGTAATCCACAATATCGGCATTTTTTGCAGAGGTATTTGAGTGCGCATTTCTGCCTCTTTTGTACACAGCCAACTCCTCGGAAGAAAGTTGTGACTCAAGAGCGTGTATAATCTTACTCTGTGCCCTGGCGCTGACATATCCCGTAGAGGTTTTGTGCAGTTTGTTCACAGGGGTGTTTCCGCCCTCCAGAACCTTTGAACGCACATAGACCTCATACACCGAATCGCCTATATATGCCAGTGCAAGAGGCGAAAACATTTTTGCATCCTGTCCTTTTAAGTAGGGAAATTCCATCTTACACTCTCTTCCATTTAACACCCTGTCTGGTGTCTTCCAAAATTATACCCATATTCTTTAAGGTGTCTCTTATTTCATCTGCACGGGCAAAATTCTTTGCTTTCTTTGCCTCAGTTCTTTCCTGTATGAGTGCCTCAATATCGCTGTCAAGAATTGCATTGTCCTTTTGTGCTGTTATTCCGAGAACATCACAAAGTTCTGTTATCAAATCGAGAGCGGCTTTTTTGGACTTGGCAGTCATTTCACTCATCTCGGTGTTGATTTCCTTAACAAGTTCGAAAATAACGGAGATAGCATCTGCAGTATTGAGGTCGTCGTCCATTGCTCCAATAAATTTATCCCTGTAAGAAGAAAGGTCAACTTCCTTTGTACCTGCATCACCCTGCATGGAAAATTCGATGTTTTCTCTGCATCTGTCTATTCTTTCAAGACTGGTCTGTGCCTGTGTGAGAAGTTCATCGGAAAAATTGATGGGGCTTCTGTAATGTGCAGTAAGCATAAAAAATCTTATAACCCTGTGAGGAAAATGCTCTGCAATATCTCTTATTGTGAAGAAATTGCCCTTTGATTTGGACATTTTCTCATTGTCTACATTGATGAAACCGTTGTGCATCCAGTATCTTGCAAAGGTGCATCCGTTTGCACATTCGCTCTGGGCAATTTCGTTTTCGTGATGGGGGAACATAAGGTCCTTGCCGCCGCTGTGAATATCTATTGTTTCGCCAAGGTATTTATTTGCCATGGCGGAACACTCAATGTGCCATCCGGGTCTTCCCATACCCCAGGGGCTTTCCCAGGCGGGCTCACCCTCTTTTTGCTTTTTCCACACTGCAAAGTCAAGAGGTTCCCTCTTTGCTTCGTTTATGTTTATGCGCGCACCAAGTTCCAGATCTTCAAGAGGCTGTTTTGAAAGTTTGCCATATTCACTGAACTTGCTTGTCTGGAAATATACATCCCCGTCCACTTCATAAGCATAGCCTTTTTCGATAAGGGTTGATACGAGTTTTATGATTTCTTCAATATGTTCTGTTGCCTTGGGATGAACGGTTGCTTCCTTTATTCCCAGAGCCTTTGCATCCTTGAAATACTCCTCAATATATTGCTCGCCAAGTTCCTTTACCGTGATTCCGAGGTCATTTGCCTTGTTTATCATTTTATCGTCGATATCTGTAAAGTTCTGGACAAAATTCACTTTGTATCCTCTGTATTCAAAGTATCTTCGGAGTTGGTCAAAAATAATGAAAGGTCTTGCATTGCCAAGATGGAAAAAGTTGTACACTGTAGGTCCGCAGGAATACATATTGACCGTGTTTTCGTGAAGAGGTATAAATTCTTCCTTTTGCCTTGTCATCGAATTATATATCTTCAAGGTTATCATCCTTTCTTTTATCAGCATTTTCTATCTTATCAATCTTCTTTTCAAGATCGCGTATAAGCATATTGAGTTTGCAGATTTCCTGACTTGTGGGGTCGGGCATATGAATCTGGTCTAAATCCATGGTTGTTACCTTTTTGTTATTTACCTTAACCACTCTGGCAGGCACGCCCACTGCTGTGGAATTTTCGGGCACTTCAGTAAGTACTACCGCATTTGCGGCTATCTTGGAGTTGTCGCCCACGGTAAAAGGGCCCAGCACCTTGGCACCTGTACCGATTAAGACATTGTTGCCTATTGTGGGGTGTCTTTTTCCCTTGTCTTTTCCCGTACCGCCCAGAGTTACATTCTGATACAAAGTACAGTTGTCCCCGATTTCGGCTGTTTCACCAATCACGATACCCATACCGTGGTCGATGAAAAGTCCTTTGCCGATTTTGGCTCCCGGGTGAATTTCTATACCGGTGAAAAACCTTGTAAGTTGCGACAGAATTCTCGCCGGAAGAAAAAGTTTGTGCCTATAGAAAAAGTGTGCATATCTGTGAGCAACTATTGCGTGGAGGCCCGGATAGAGAAATATTACCTCAAAATAATTTCTTGCCGCAGGGTCTCTCTGAAGTATATTTGACATTTCACGGGGTGCTACTGAAAAGAAAAGTACAGCCCATATAATAAAAATTGTTAAAACAACATACAAAAAAATCACGATGGTACCCCACCTTTCAATACATCATTATATATTTTTTTTGTGTAAATTACAATAGTTTTTTGCAGTTTTGGGAAAAAAGATTGAAATTATTTTGTAAATCTGATAAAATATCAAACAAATACACAAGGAGTGTGCAATATGATTTACCAAGAAGTTGAAAATCCAAAATGCAATCTGTGTGTTCACGCTGACACAAACAAAACAAGCGGAAACATCCTTTGCGATATAAAAGGAACTGTTCCCGCCGATTATGTGTGTAAAAAATTCAAATACGATATATTCAAAAAAACTGTGAAACCGAAAAAGAAACTCATTGACAAGAACTTTTGCAAAGAAGACTTTAGTGTTGGCCGTTAAGGCTATTCTTAACGACCATTGCTGAAAGTTAGTGTATAAAATCTATTTTGCATCTGTATGATATTTCTTTTACTATAGCCTCTTCTTCCATAGACTCGGGCATATCAAGATAGAATGTGTAGTCATAGGTTCCGCCCTCATTCTGCTTTATGGAAACTTCACTTATGTTTATGCCCTTTTCGTTCATCTTTTCGGTGATAACACTCTGATACATGTCCTCATTTACTTCATAGACTGCAAGATATCTGGTCTTATGCGCTGTCATAAACCGGATTTTTTTATGCAAAACAATTTGTAACAAAAGTATTATAACGGTAGTGGATATACCTATAGCATACATTCCCGCACCAATTGCCATACCTATGCCCGAGGTTGCCCATATTCCCGAAGCGGTTGTGAGACCTCTGATACTTCCGCGCTGAATGTATATCATACCCGCGCCGAGAAAACCCACGCCCGTTACAATGCCCTGAGCAAGTCTGGAGGGGTCAAGGCGCACATCCATACCGCTTTGGGCGGCATTTTGTATCAAATCATAAAAACCGTACTTTGAAACAATCATCATAAGGCAGGAAGCACACGCAACAATACAGTGTGTCCTTACCCCCGCTTCCTTGGCTCTGTTCTTTCTTTCAAATCCTATTGCTATACCGCAAACACAGGAAACCAAAATTCGGATAACCAGAAAAATAAGTTTTTCTGTCACTTCAATCTCCTCCGTAATCATTCTATAATATATAGATATTAGCATATTTTTATGGATATGTAAATATCATTTTTGATAATATTTGTCATTTTTTTGGCTTTTTTCGATTGACAGTGCAAAAGAACTCTACTATAATTAAGTATATAAGAATTGCAAAGGAGTGTTTATCATGATAACTGACAACCAAAGCAAATACCTTTCTGAACTTGCAAAAAGTTATCCCAACAGGAAAAGTGCACTCAGCGAAATTATAAACTTAAATGCAATACTCAATCTCCCAAAGGGAACAGAGCATTTTATGAGCGACCTTCACGGTGAGCATGAAGCGTTTTTGCACATCCGCAAAAATGCCTCGGGAGTAATACGCAGAAAAATCGATTTTCTGTTTGAAAGATCCCTTACCATATCTGAACGTGCAGAACTGTCCACCCTGGTTTACTACCCCGAGGAAAAACTCGACGAAGTCCGTTTGTCAAAAAAGGACATTGACGAATGGTACAGAATTACCTTTGTGAGGCTTCTGGAACTTTTCAGGCTGGTGAGCAGTAAGTACACACGTTCAAAAGTGAGAAAACACCTCATTAAACGTGCTCCGGGATATGAATACATAATCGACGAACTTTTAAACAACGACTACGATGCCGCAAATAAGCACGGCTACTACGATGAGATACTCAAAACCATAATAACCCTCGGTGCATCGGAGGAGTTTCTCATTGCTATATGCTCTGTAATAAAAAGTCTTGTTATTGACCATCTGCACATTGTGGGAGACATATTCGACAGAGGCCCCAGAGCAGATATAATAGTTGATGAACTCATGAAAGAATCTTCTATAGACATACAGTGGGGCAACCACGACATACTCTGGTTGGGTGCCGCATCCGGTTCCAGAACCTGCATTGCAACGGTTCTTAACAATTCCATCACCTACAAAAATCTGGATGTAATAGAAATCGGTTACGGAATATCCCTAAGGCCCCTGCTCCTTTTTGCGAACCAGATATATGCAGCATCCGATGTTTCCCACTATATGCCAAAAGAATTTGGCGAGGGGGATTTCTTCCGCAAAGATGACGATGTTCTGGTTGCAAGGATGCACAAGGCAATAAGCGTTATTCAGTTCAAACTTGAATCACAGACCATAATGAGAAACCCCGAATTCAAGATGGAAAACCGCCTGCTCCTTGACAAGATAGACTGGGAGAAAGGCACCGTGAGAATTTCGTGAAAAGAGTATCCGCTGAAAGATACAGACTTCCCCACAGTAAACAAAGACGACCCGTTTGCACTTACGGAACTTGAAGCCGAAGTTATGCAGTATTTGAAAAACGCTTTTATGCGTTCGGAAAAACTGCAATCCCACGCAAGGTTTATGTTTGAAAAGGGTGAAATGTACACCATATTCAATAACAATCTCCTTTTTCACGGTTGCATTCCTTTAAATAATGACGGAAGTTTCATGGAATTTGAATTTGCAGGCGGAAAATCGGGCAGAGAATTTATGGACTGGTGCGACCGTACTGCAAGACAGGGATTTTTCTCAAAAGAAAACAGTTTGGCAAAACAGCGCGGAAAGGACTTTATGTGGTTTCTGTGGTGCGGAAAGGATTCACCGCTGTGCGCGCGAAGCAAAATTGCAACATTTGAAAGACTGCTCATTGAAGACAAAGCCACCTGGGAAGAAGATAAAAATCCTTATTACAAATGCTGGAACGATGAAAAGATTGTTGAAAACATATTAAAGGAATTTTCACTTGGCAAAAACGGCTCCCACATAATAAACGGTCACATTCCCGTAAAGCACTTAAACGGTGAAGAACCCATTAAAGCCAATGGAAAACTCATACTAATTGACGGCGGTTTCTGCAAGGCATATCAGCCATCAACAGGCATTGCCGGTTATACTCTGATATACAACGCAGAGGGTATGAGAATTTCCGCCCACGGACCGTTCAAGGGTGTAAAAAACGCTGTGGAAAACAATGATGATATCGTATCGGAAACTGTTATATTTGAACACGTTACCGACAAAATACGGGTTAAAAATACCGATACAGGCAGAAAAATAGCAAAAAAAATAGAAGATCTTACGCTGCTTTTGAAATGCTTTGAAGAAGGATTTATAAAAGAAAGCGGTATATAAACATACACCCCTTTGTGTTGGTTGTTAGAATTAGTATGTCATAAAGACTAAATCTACGTCATATCATTAACTAACACAGGTTTTAGGGGTGAAATGTTTGAAAGATTATATATCCGAAAGAGTTATTACCATAGGCAGATATATGGTAGAGCACCGTTCTACCGTAAGAAGTGCCGCGAAAAAATTCGGCATATCCAAAAGCACAGTACACAAGGATATAAGCGAAAGACTGGTAAAGATAAACCCCGCTCTGGCGGCAGAAGCAAAGAAACTACTGGATACGAACAAAGCAGAACGCCACATACGAGGAGGCATTGCCACAAAAAACAAATACAAAACTGCCACTTGAATTTTTGGGCTTTGTATGATAGAATACATATACTAAAGACAATGAGGTGATTTTCACAATGAAAGCAATAATACTGGCAGCCGGATACGCAACGAGGCTCTACCCTCTCACCATTGACAAACCCAAAGCACTGTTGCCTATCGGACCGAAGCCGATACTTAACTACATAGTAAACGAAATTGAAACCATATCGGATATTGATGAACTCATCATAGTAAGTAACACCAAGTTCTACGGTAACTTTGTGGATTGGAAAGACAATTTTGAAACAAGACTTAAAGTTACTGTTCTTGATGACAAAACAACAGACGACTCCAACAAACTGGGAGCCGTGGGCGATATAGGTTTTGCCATAGACACTCTGGGAATAGACGATGACCTGCTCATAATGGCAGGTGACAACATCTTCACTTTCAAACTCAAAGACTACTACAACGCATATAAATCCTGCAACAAGGATATGATACTTGTTAAGAAAATCGACGATGTTGAAGAATTAAAGAGAATGGGAAATGTTATTGCCGACGAAAATGGCAAAGTAATTGCAATGGAAGAAAAACCTGCAAATCCCAAGAGCAATCTTGCCGCTTTTGCCGCATACATATACAAAAAGGATACCGTTCCTCTTATAAAGAAGTATCTTGAAGAAGGCAACAATCCAGATGCTCCGGGATTTTTCCCATCTTGGCTTTACAAGCAAAAAACCGTTATGACCTATGCTTTTGAAGGCGACTGTTACGACATAGGTACCCCAAAATCATATGAAGAAGTAAACAAAATATTCTCTTAATAAAATGAAATTGCTCCGCAAATCCACAAAATTTGCGGAGCATATTTTTTATCCCAAAAGTGACAGCAAAAGCGCGGCGGCAATATCACCCTTTTTCTCCATATTTTCCAATATATAATCTTGTGTCGTTATCCTTCCAAATGAAAATATTCCGTATCCGTAACTTAAATCCCTTCCCTTTTTTCCAAGTTTTTCGGTGTATATATTAAGGAGCAGACGGATTTCTTCGGGGGAAAGTCTTCTGCCGTAGCGCAAATATCCCTTTGCCTGAAGAAGTGCAACTGCACCGGTGATGACAGGACACGCCATGGAAGTTCCGCTAAGAAGTGCATATCTTCCGCCCGGATAGGTGGAATACACATCTATCCCGGCGGCGCATATTTCCGCCGCCTTTCCACGGGAACTGAAATCTGCTATGTTTTTGTTGATGTCCACAGCGCTGACTGCCACTGTTTCAGCATAGTTTGCGGGATAACCTATGGTATTTTCACCCTGTTTTCCTTCGTTTCCTGCGGCACAGATAATGCTTATACCTCTGCGGTGGGTATCCCATATAAGGGAGCGGTATCTTGCAGAGGTATATGCCGACGAAAATGACATATTAATAACGTCCACATTCTTTTCCCATAGCCATCGCACGCTTTTCTCTATGGCTGTGTAGTCTGTTTTGCCATCGGGGGCAAAGGCTTTTGCAATGTACAAATCCGCCTTTGGTGCAACTCCCACTACCCCCACGCCGTTATGCTCGGCGGACACGATACCGGCAATGTGTGTTCCGTGCCCGTTTTCATCACAAAAATCATCTGTACGTCCTCCGGAAAAATTTATTCCGTCCTTAATCCTGTTTTTAAGTTCCACGTGCTCAGCATCCACACCCGTGTCTATTATTCCTACTTTTACACCCTCACCCTCGGTTTCAGGCCACTCAAGAGGTGCTCCCACCATACGGACACCGTAATCTATTACCTCTTTGTGAGACTCGGAAGCAATATTTATTACTTTGCAACGGCTTATACTAAATTCGTGCATACAAAAACACCTCCATGTGCATTGTATGCAAAAAGAGGTGTCTTGTGTTCATGGGTGTTTTTAATTATACGGCGAAAAAGAAGAAGACTTGGTCATTGGCACAATTCTCCCTTTCTTCCACACCATAATTCTGATTTCATCTGCTTCGTATTTTCCCTCTGTGTCGATTTTTACAAAATCGCGGAAGTTTCCCAACGAAACATCAAAATACGGTATCATAGCACACAAATTGTTGTCGCTGTCATAGGCGCATACGTAGATATCAGCAGTTATATCTTCCTCTCCGCTGTTTAAAACAGAGAAGTTAAATTCTGACGTTGTACCTACCGATACGACGGGCGTGTGTGAAATGAGAATATCGCTCACATAAAATGCAGCCGCATCACTTGTGTAAGAAGCACTCAAATCTTTGGAGCCGTTTTGGGCGGTTACTCGCCAATAGTATGTTTTTTCGTTTTCCAGAATTCCTTTTGGTACTGTGCACACACAGTCACTTACGCTTTCGGTAAAGACTATAGTTTCAAACGTGCTGTCTTCGCTCACTTCCACTATGTATGTATCTAAGCCGAAATTGTCCTGCCAGAAAAGTTCAAAACCTCCTGCACAAACGCTTTCTTTATAAGGATACAAAAGATTGAGCGTATCGGGAATTTGGAAAGAATGCTGTGTTCCTATAAGCGACATATCAAAATTGTTTTCACTGATAAGTCCGGGCGAAGCAATGGCATATTTGCTGTCTGACTTGAGTCGGTAATCGTGATTTTGAGGATCTGCGAATATTTCATCAAAATCTGCAATCTCTATAGTATTGTTTTCCCATGTTGAAAGTTCTATGTCAGGCTGGCGGATGATATTTTCGGGGAGTTTGTCTTCGTTTACGGAAAGGTTTCCCGAAATTACGGTGAATGTCTTTGGATTGATTTTGGTCTCGCACAAAGTTCTGAGATTGGGATATCTTGAAAAATACAAATCTTTATCTGCAATTATATTCTCAAGGTCAGAAAGAGTACCCACCATACTGACATCGGGACGCATATAATCTCTGCCTCCGACAATAGCGTGCAGTTCAAAACCCGTCCAATGGAAATTCCAGGATTTGTCAGAATTTAAAATAGTGTTGTTTCTGAACTTCATATCCCCTGCTCCGTTGGAGTTATAGCCTGTGGGCACATTTACTATTATGTTCTGTTCGATGACATTGCCCTGCTGTGAGTCATCCATATATATTCCGTCCATACCCGAAGTGCCTTCAAAACTTGTGATGTCGTGGATATAGTTCTGCGAAATGGTACTTCCTCTGGCAATGAAGTTTCTGCCCTGATATATAGCACCGGCATCGGCAACATTTCTAAGAACGCCGTATATTTCATTTCGTGTTATAAGGTGTTCATTGCCGTACAGTGTTATTGCATGTTGCATGGATTTTGAAATGATGTTGTTTCTCACGGTAGTTCCGACACCGCCAATGAGCACAGCACCGTTGTTTATAAAGTTTACGGATGCACCGCTTACAAAGTTATTTTCAATGATATTACCGGAATGCGTGAGGGTATCTACATTACCGCCCTCCTGATATATGGCACTTCCCCCGATATTATCAAAGGAGCAGTTTCGTATATCGCAGTTATATGAAGCATTATTACTAAGGTAGGATTCCTGCCAATAACCTGCACCTGTTTTCGGCTTTTCGCTTCCCTCCGCAAAATATGCGTATGTACCTATGTCGCGGAATATGCAATTTTCGAAATCCACATTGTTTATGTCCATTGCATATACACCGTATGAACAGGTCTTTGCAAATTCCAAATCTGAAAAAGTGATGTTTGCAACACCGTTTAAATTAAGAAGCGGTTTGGCATTTACGGAAAGTTCTATTTTCGATTCCGACGGGGGTTTTGTTGGGTAAAAATACAGTTTTGAATTTTCTCTGTCTATATAATATTCTCCCGGCAGGTCTATTTCCTCCATAAGGTTATATGCTTTCCATTCGCGGAGGGGTTCTGTGCCGTCATCGTGAACATTGTCAGCAAACACATAGGGGGATTTATCGGTAACTGTAATGGTTTTGCTGTCGGTATCTATACCTGTGACATATGTTCTCATATAGGTAAAATTCCAGGCAGGGAAACAGGCTATCCAAAAATCCGGAGCGGTTTTCCACTTAGATATTCTATCCTCATTGTAATAGAAAGAATAATCTCCTGCTTTGGAACCTCGGCGTGTGTATTGATTTCCGTTGGGCCACTGCGAGAGCATACATTCCTCGCCGTCAATATAGAGCACATTGTAGTCTCTTCCGCTTGCTTCATATGCCGTGTGCATGTCTTCGGGGTTGAATAGTTCAGTTTTTGGAATGCTTTCCAAATCTATAACCACGACCTTGTCGCGGACTTGTGGCTGAAGACGGTTCAGCACGTCCCCATTGTGTACATATTGAGCCTTTGTGCCGTCAAGTTCAACGCTTCCTTTGAACACTGCTTTTTCGCCCTCAAAGGATCTGAACACAATATTTTTGTAACCCGTACCGGAATGGACATCTGTAATGGCGACATTGCTTACAGTGTAATCACCTCCACGGAAAACAACCTCCGAAACGGGGATTTCTCTTTCCTTTAAATTCTCTATTTTTTGCAGTGCGCCCTCAAGTGTTTCAAGAGGGCTTGCCTTTGTGCCGTAATTTGCATCATCACCCCAAGTGGATACACAGATATGTGCACCACCGTCATAAAAGTCAACATCACAGGGAGCAACTGTAATTTCTGTGCCTTTTCTGAAATCTTCTATGCCGAGAGTACTGTCCTCGGCAATGACTATGTATTTTCCGAAAGGCACGGATTTGTCCGCAGAAACAGTGGCATTTTTTCCGTCTGAAGATACTTCAATAGTAAAGCCCTCTGCCATTTTTGAACGATACTCATTCATAACGTACCACTTGATATCGGTTTTTCCCTCGTAGGGAATTTCTGCCTGATTTAATACCAGTGCAGAAAATTCAAGTTTTCCCTTGCCCGCATTGAGAACTTTACCCGGGGATGACACATCTATCCCATAGGCTCTTTCCTCGGCTATGTAGAACGAGCCGAGCCTGTGGCGTATCTCTGTTCCCTGAGGATTTCTGATGGAACTGTGGTTAGGATATCCGTAGTGAAGTTTGGTTAATTTGTCCCCCGCAAAATCGGTGTGAAGTACAAAACTGAATGTCTGCCACTCACTGTCGGAGGTAATGTCGAGAATTTTGCAGGGCATACAAATGTTACCCTCCGAATCCTCGGAAATCATCTGATAGACAAACTTACTGTGTTTAACTTCAGCATTGGGAGAATTCATAAGGTCGGTGGATATTACATAGTTTGTATCTGCCTTCCAGGAATAGATACCGTTACCGATACCTGTGTTGTTATTTTCGTTGTCGGTAAGGTCGCCCCCTGCAACCGCATAAGGCGACAAGTCGCCCCAATACTGAGGGTATGTTACATTTCCTACTGTCCTCTCCTTTTCAATCGGATACCTCATAATGCCCTCAATACCGCCCGGATGATTGGGTGCTATTGCCTCAAAAGTTGCAAGCCATCTCCCCGTGAAATTTGTCGCATTGTATGTGGGAATAAGGTTGTCAGGTTTTGAAGACGGAATGTAATCGGAAAATACTTTTGCTTCCTTTACCGTTACAACAAATCCTCTGGCAATGGCATAATCCGTAGAATACGCCACTATGGCATATTCACCTTGGGGAACATTGCTGTCTACAAAAACTTTTGCAGTTGTTGTGTCTTTGGATGGAGTTATGATAATACCGTCTGTCTCTTGCTCTCTTGTTTCATTGTCCACTGCTTTCCAGATGAAATTCTGTTTCAGATAACCCGTGTCGCCAATCTGGTTTAAAACCTGCGCCTTGAGTTTAACAGTATCGCCGTATATCATATCGGCTGAACCTGAGACAAGTGTGTTTGTAATGTCGTGTGCCTTTTCTTTGGCAAGGTAAAACTCCTCTGTTCCTGCCGCTTTCCAACTCACATCGAAACTTGTTCCTGCAAGGGCATCTTCAGTGAATACAGTTTCTAATATAGGATTGTTTGTACGCTGTGCGAAGTGTTCATGTTTGTCAGGTACACAAAGAGTATCGGCAAATGTAACCCATTCGTTGTCTGTAAGCAAAAGTCCGCTTTGACCGTGATTTTTTGTAGTATGGTTTACAGAATAGTTGTCCGGGTCGTGAGCAACAAAAGAAACCCCAGTGTCACCGGGAGAAGAAGAATTCTTGCGAACAGAAAACCTAACAACATAGTTTGTACCGTTTGAGGGGGTTTCCCGAAGGAGGGATTGACTTATCTGTGCTCCAAGTTGGCGGTAGGAATTTTTGCCCACCTTTGAATTGCCGTCGTATTCGGCACCGCTTGTAACGGTGAAATAACTTTCAGAATACATTCGCGTTAATTGAACTGCACTGCCGTCTCCGTCGTTGTCTACGGAAAGATATTGCAAATCGTATATTCCTCCGCCTACAGAACCTATGAGGTTATCATTAATTTCTGTAGGGATATGGTCTTTGTACCTGCCTGTTTCCGATATCGCAGAAGTTGCACCGCAATCTTGAGCCTGATTTTCTGCATATATAGTTACATTAGGCAAGAATATTGCCAGTAAAACAACAAGAGCAATAAATTTTGAAATTGTTTTTTTCATATATACCTCTTATTTTGTGTATTGGTT
>JAZNJU010000025.1:0-1923 GCA_045578205.1 Clostridia bacterium
ACCTTCGCCCTTTTCAAATCTTACGAAGTCAACGAGTTTAACACCTTTTTCTGCAAGGTACTTTTCTACCTTGTAGTCAGGGTTTACGCAGAATTCCTGCTGAAGCAGACAGTTCTGTTCGTAGAATTTGTTGATTTTTCCGCCAACCATCTTTTCGATGATATTGTCGGGTTTGGAAGCATTCTTGGGATCTTCCTTGATCTGTGCAATGATGATTTTCTTTTCCTTTTCAACATCTTCTGCAGGAACAACATCCTGTGAAAGGTAGAGAGGATTTATAGCAGCGATGTGCATACAAACTTCCTTGGTAGCATTTAAATCTTCGCCTTCGATGTTTGCAAGAACGCCGATTCTTCCGCCGCCGTGTACATATGCAGCAACTTTTCCTTCGAATCTCTGGAATCTTCTTATCTTCATATTTTCACCGATGGTAAGAATCTTGTCCTTTAAAGTTGCTTCTACAGTTGCATCGCCTTCATAGGTAAGAGCGCTGAGAGCATCCACATCTGCAGGGTTCTGTTCTGCAACAATCTTAGCAAGTTTTGCAACGAATTCTTTGAATTCTGCATTCTTTGCATCGAAGTCTGTTTCGGAGTTAACTTCGATAACAGCACCTACTGTTGCATCAGCATTTACATATACTTCTACAAGACCTTCTGCTGCTATTCTGCCTGCTTTTTTAGCAGCGGCAGCAAGACCTTTTTCTCTTAAAAATTCTATTGCTTTTTCAACGTCGCCGTTGGATTCTGTAAGAGCCTTCTTACAGTCCATCATACCGCAACCTGTTCTTTCTCTTAAATCCTTAACGTCCTGTGCTGTAAAATTAGCCATGACAATTACCTCCGTATTTTATTATTCAGCGTCTGCTTCCTGAACTTCTGCTTCTTCGCTTGCTTCTGCAACGGGAAGAGCATCTTCACCCTGGTTACCCTCGATGATAGCGTTTGCTATTGTTGAAGCGATGAGTTTAACCGCTCTTATAGCATCATCGTTACCGGGGATTACGTAGTCAACTTCGTCGGGATCGCAGTTTGTATCTACAATAGCAACAACGGGAATACCGAGTTTGTGTGCTTCTGCAACGGCAATCTTTTCCTTTCTGGGGTCAACCACAAAGAGAGGGCCGGGGAGTTTCTTCATATCCTTGATACCGCCAAGGTATTTTTCAAGTTTTTCAATTTCCAACTTGAGTTTTGTTGCTTCTTTCTTTGTAAGAAGATCGAATGTGCCGTCTTCTTCCATTTTCTTAAGTTGTGTTAATCTTTCAATTCTCTTCTGAATTGTCTTGAAGTTGGTGAGCATACCGCCGAGCCATCTTGCATTTACATAGTACATACCAACTCTTTCAGCCTCTTCCTTGATGGAATCCTGAGCCTGCTTCTTGGTACCTACGAAAAGGATGCTTTCGCCGCTTTCTGCAACTTCTTTGATGAAATCGTATGCTTCAACAATCTTCTTTACTGTTTTCTGAAGATTGATGATGTATATACCGTTTCTTTCGGTATATATATACTCGCTCATCTTAGGGTTCCATCTTCTGGTCTGGTGACCGAAGTGAACACCTGCCTCTAACAACTGCTTCATTGAAATAACTGACATATTAAAACACCTCCAATAATTTTGTTACCCTCCATACACTTCAACTGACTTTCGGACACAGAAACTATGTCGGATTTCCGTGCAAAACCTCAAACCATCCATGTATGTGTGTATTAACCGCATAATAGTTTAACACAACTAAAAAGGAAAATCAAGTATTTTTTAAAAAATTGTGTCAAAAGTATCTGCAGTTGTCAAACATATGACCCATTTTTATCAAAAAATTTTTCAATGTGTATTTTGTCTGTGCGTTTTTTAGTAGCAGTAGTAGTTTTTGTGGGTAGTGTGGTAAAGTCAGCGACTTTTCCATATCCACAAAATTAT
>JAZNJU010000026.1:0-16865 GCA_045578205.1 Clostridia bacterium
TCCCCACTGCTGCCTCCCGTAGGAGTCTGGGCCGTGTCTCAGTCCCAATGTGGCCGATCAACCTCTCAGTTCGGCTACTGATCGTCGACTTGGTGAGCCGTTACCTCACCAACTATCTAATCAGACGCGAGTCCATCCTTAAGCGATAAATCTTTGGTACTTCTACCATGCGGTAAAAGCACATTATGCGGTATTAGCACACCTTTCGGTGTGTTATCCCCCTCTTAAGGGCAGGTTACTCACGCGTTACTCACCCGTCCGCCGCTATCCTTTACAAAAATCATCCCGAAGGAATCATTTTGTAAATTCCCGCTCGACTTGCATGTGTTAGGCACGCCGCCAGCGTTCGTCCTGAGCCAGGATCAAACTCTCTAAAAAAATATTAAAGTCTGTTACACAGACTTTTAAAGTTCTTAGATTTGTTCGTTCGCTCATTTAAAACAACTAACGAAATTTACTAAAGTTTAAAAGTACTCTCAAAGTACATTCTCATTTAATTAACGAGAACCTCATTACTTTAATTATGCTGTTCATTTTTCAAAGACCAAAGTGTGCTCGCTGCACTCCTCAAAAGAGGTGTTCCCGCAAGCGACTTGTTTATAATACCACAAGGTTTTTTGTTTGTCAACACTTTTTTTCAATTTTTTTTAATTTTTTTTAAAATTTATTTTTTTCAGTGTTTTTGCGGTATTCACGTAGTACAAGTTGCTCAAAAAGGCGCTTTGCGGCAACGAGTTTTGTTTCATTTTCACCAACCGCGGTTACAAGGACTGTGTAAAACTTCATCCGTCTGCCGCCGTATATATCGGTGAAAATCTGATCGCCTATAAGACAAATTTCGTTTGCAGAGAGATTGAACTCTTCCTTTATCTTTGAAAGGTTCTTCTTGAAAGGCTTCCACGCTCTTGCAATGTACGGATAGTTAAGTTCCTTGCAAAACCCATCTACCCTTTCTTTATGATTATTTGACACGATAGCGATTTTTATACCAAGTTTTTCAATAAATTGAAAATAATCCAAAATTTCCTTTGGCGGTGTTACGGTGTCATGAGTAACCAGAGTGTTGTCGATATCAAAAATTACTCCCTTTATATTATTGGAAGAAAAAAATTTTTCGTCCAGTTCAAACACATTTTTTGCTTCCCTGTGGGGATAGAACTTCTGAAACACTGTTGCAACCTCCTAAAAAAACAAGGGGAGCACATGCTCCCCTTAATTTTTAATACTACATTAAATATTTTTTGGCAAGTGCATTTACCATCTTGCCGTCGGCTCTGCCTCTTACCTTTGGCATAACCTCTGCCATGAGCGTACCCATGTCCTTCATAGAAGTTGCACCGGTCGCCTCTACGGCTTGTCTTACAATTTCGTCTAACTCGTCCTGAGATAATTGGGAAGGTAAATAACCCATTACAATTTCTATTTCTCTTTTTAACTGTGTTATTAAATCTTGTCTGCCGCTTTTTTCGTATTCAGGGAGGACATCTTTTCTCTTCTTGAGTTCTTTGGCGATGACGTCCAATATGCCGTCGTCGGAAAGTTCTGTGAGGTTGTCCTTCTCAAACTGAAGTATTGCGGCTCTTATACCTTGAACGGTATTCTTTTTTACTGTATCCTTTTCTTTTAAAGCGAGTTTTAAATCCTGAGTTAAAGTTTCTTTAATGCTCATGTTAAATCCCCCTCAAAGAATAACTATTATTTGTAGGAACGCTTTCTTGCAGCCTCGGACTTCTTCTTGCGTTTTACGCTTGGTTTTTCGTAGTGTTCTCTCTTACGGATTTCGGATAAAACACCGGATTTTGCACACTGTCTCTTAAATCTGCGGAGAGCACTATCCAAGGATTCATTGTCTTTAATTCTGATTTCTGCCATTAAAATTCCCTCCCTCCGTTACTGCCTTGCATTTTAACACATAACGGGTTAAGACAAAATTATACTATTACATTATACAAAACTTTGTATCCTATGTCAAGAAAAAGTTTTCATCAGCCGGGAGGCCACTGAAGATATCTTCCTGCAAGCAAGTGAAAATGCAGATGTCCAACTGTTTGTCCGCCGTCTCTGCCGCAGTTGTTCACAAGTCGGAAACCATCCTTGTCAAAGCCTTTTTCTTTGGCAATCTTGCCTGCAGCAAGGAAAATGCGGGAAACTATTTCTGCGTTGCCCTCTGTAAGTTCCATTGCAGACGGGATATGTTCCTTGGGAATTATAAGTATATGAGTAGGTGCCTGTGGCTCTATATCGCTAAACGCAACCACCTTGTCATCCTCATATATATAATTAGTAGGAATTTGTCCGGATGCTATTTTGCAAAAAATACAATCTGACATAAAAACCTCCTATTTAATCTGTGATTTAAAAATCTCAAGCGCTTTGGAAAGAGCACTGTCCACCCCGGAGGCATCTTTACCTCCCGCTTGCGCACTGTCGGGTCTGCCGCCGCCGGAACCTCCCACAAGGGATGCTATTTCCTTGATAATCATTCCGCAATGCGCGCCCTTGGAAACTGCACCCTTGTTGGCAGAACATACAAGTGTAACTTTGCCGCCGTCCTCGGAAGCGATAAGAGTTACCTCGCTTTCGAAGGCGTCTTTCATACCGTCACCGATTTTACGCAGTGTGTTTACATCCGCACCGGATATTTTGCCCGACACGAACTTGACACCGTTTACATCTATGGCGTTATTTTTCATCTCTTCGGTACCGCCGCCTGCCATCTTTTCCTTGAGGGTTTCTATCTCTTTGGAAAGATTTTTATTTTCGGCCTGCAGTGCTTCTATTTTGTTTATGCTCTCCTGAGGAGCGCACCTAAGAGCAGAACTTATACCCAATATGAGTTCTTCTTTTTCGGCAAGATACTTGAGTATCCCCGCACCTGTGATTGCTTCTATTCTTCTTATACCTGCCGCTGCAGATGTTTCGGAAAGGATTTTGAAAAGGCCTATGGATGCAGTGTTTGCAACGTGTGTGCCTCCGCAGAACTCCAGACTGAAATCGCCCATTTTTACAACTCTTACTTCGCTTCCGTACTTTTCACCAAAGAGGCTCATTGCACCTAATTTGTTGGCTTCCTCTATGGGCATTACCTTACACTCGACATCTATCGCTTCGGATATTACCTTGTTTACCATAACCTCCACCTCGGCAATTTGCTGAGGTGTCATTGCCTCGTAGTGGGAGAAGTCGAAACGAAGTCTCTCGTCGCTTACAAAAGAACCTGCCTGTTCAACGTGGTCGCCCAGAGTTAGTTTGAGTGCCTTTTGAAGAAGATGGGTTGCAGAGTGGTTGGCTTCCGTATTGGAACGAAGAGTGTTGCAAACTGTCGCTGTAACCTCTTCTCCCTTGGATATTACGCCCTCTTTAACCTTGCAGATGTGGATAAACTTGTCTGCTCCCATCTTTTTGGTGTTTATAACTTCTGCCAAAGCATTTTCGGTCTTGAGGATCCCCTTGTCGCCCACCTGACCGCCGCTTTCACCGTAGAAAGGTGTAACGTCCAAAAGAACCGTTATTTCACCGCTCTTTTCGTCAGCGTGTTCAAATTCTTCGGTACCGCTTACTATTGCTCTTATCTTTGCTTTTGTTTCTCTCTTTTCGTAGCCTACAAATTCCGCTGTCATTGCCTCGCCGAAGTTCTTTTTGAAGTCATCTTCTTTCCAGGCAAGTTCATCGGTATTTCCGCGGCTTGCGCGGGCAGTCATACGCTGTTTTTCCATACACTTGTCAAACTCGCCGCGGTTAACTCCTATTCCCTGTTCCGAGAGAATTTCCACTGTGATATCCACGGGGAAACCGTAGGTATCGTAGAGTTTGAATGCCTTTTCGCCCGAAAGTTCGCTCTTGCCCTCTTCCTTCAACTGTGCAACATATGTTTCCAGAATAGCAAGACCGTCGTTTATGGTTTCGCTGAAACGCTTTTCTTCGGTTTCGATAATCTTTTTGATATAATCCGCTTTTTGCTGAAGTTCGGGATAAGCAGTGCGGTTTTCTTCAATAACAGTGTCCACTATCTTGTAGAGGAACGGGTCTGAAAGACCGAGAAGTTTGCCGTGTCTTGCCGCGTGGC
Source organism: Clostridia bacterium (assembly GCA_045578205.1). Lineage (GTDB taxonomy): Bacteria > Bacillota > Clostridia > UMGS1810 > UMGS1810 > RGIG8748. The sequence continues at coordinate 4,067 of JAZNJU010000026.1, forward strand.
GGAGAAGACGTCTCAAAACATATCCTCTGCCCTCGTTGCTTATCTGAACACCGTCGGCAATCATAAAGGTGGTGCTTCGGATATGGTCGGTAATAACACGAAGCGACACATCTGTCTGCGCGTCATCACCGTATTCCACATCGGCAATTTCCGATATCTTCTTCATTATATTACGCACGGTGTCAACTTCAAAAAGGTTGTCCACGCCCTGCATAATGCAGGCTATTCTTTCAAGTCCCATACCCGTGTCTATATTTGGATGTGCAAGGCGGTTGTAGTTGCCGTCTTCGTCCTTGTCGAACTGAGTGAACACAAGATTCCAAAACTCCATGTATCTGTCACAGTCACAGCCTATGGCACAGTCGGGTTTTCCGCAACCGTACTCTTCGCCTCTGTCGTAGTGGATTTCGGAACAAGGTCCGCAGGGGCCTGTGCCTATCTCCCAGAAGTTGTCCTCTTTGCCGAGTCTTACTATACGGTCGGGATTGACGCCCACTTCATTTACCCAGATGTCTTTTGCTTCATCGTCATCTTCATATATTGTAACCCAGAGCCTGTCCTCGGGGATTTCCATAACCTTGGTTATAAATTCCCACGCCCAGGAAGTTGCTTCGTGTTTGAAATAGTCCCCAAAGGAGAAGTTGCCCAGCATTTCAAAATATGTTCCGTGTCGTGCTGTCTTGCCCACCCTCTCGATATCGGGTGTACGGATACACTTCTGGCAGGTAGTCACTCTCTTACGCGGAGGAACCTGCTCACCCTTGAAGTAGGGTTTTAACGGAGCCATACCCGCATTTATAAGCAAAAGGCTGTTGTCATCCTTTGGTATAAGGGGAAAACTGGGAAGTCTCAGATGCCCTTTTGACTCAAAGAATGAAAGATATTTTTCTCTTATTTCGTTAAGACCTAACTTTTGCATTCTTTTCATTTCCTTTCAAATATATATACACAGACATGATACACCAAAAAGTGCAGTGTTGTCAACATTTTGAACGATTCGCGCAAATATTTTGTTGATTTTGAATTTCTGTAATGATATAATACCTATGTAGATTAAATCAAAGGGGTAACACTATGTTATACACAGCGTCATTTTCAAAACTTATAGATATATTCCGCAAGATGCCCGGCGTGGGCAGTAAAAGCGCGATACGAATGGCATATCACATACTCTCCCTCTCCGATGAGGAAACCAAGGAAATTGTAGATGCTATTTGTGATGCAAAACAAAAAATCCGCTACTGCTCGGTTTGTCAGAACATAACGGAGGACGACCCCTGCGAAATCTGTTCCAACGGGAAGAGAGACCGCACAATCCTCTGCGTTATGGAAAAGCCAAAGGACGTCATCGCTCTCGAAAAAACAAGGGAGTATTTCGGAATGTACCACGTGCTTCACGGCTCCATATCCCCCATGGACGGAATAGGTCCCGAAGACCTCAAGATAAAAGAACTCATCTCCCGCATTGCAGAGGGTGAATTCAAAGAAGTAATAATGGCAAACAGCCCGAGCATAGAGGGTGAGGCAACGGCTATGTATATCTCCAAACTCATAAAGCCTTTCGGGGTTAAAGTGTCGAGGATTGCATATGGGATACCTGTGGGGGGAGACCTGGAATATGCAGACCAGGTAACTCTTGCCAAAGCCATCGAGGGAAGACGGGAGATTTAACGGCTGACAAAAAATAGTAGCCGGGGGTTTATGAAAACTCCCGGCTATTTTAGTATTTTCTCAATCTTCAAAATCATTTCCAGTGGTTATAATCCTATAAATCATAATACTTTTTTACATTTGAATGTAATAATTTTTTAAAAAACATTTTCCCGGCTATTGTTGGATTCAATTGTCGGACGCTATTTATGTCAAACTGAATAAATTGACCGTTTTCCATGCAGTCTTTTTTATATACAAAAAATATTGGGTTAATTTTATATCCCGATACTTTTCCGCCGCCTCCTCTTTCTCTTCTGACAGACAACACACTTTTCTTGATTTTTACTTTTTTATCTTCAACAATACCATCTTTTTCTGCAATAAATTTAACAAGTGCATCCGGAGTCCAAACATTATAATGATTTCTTCCTGCCGGTCTGATTTCGCCTTCAATTTCTGCCCACACAGATGCCTGATTCGTTGGAATCATTACTAAATTCCCTTTTATATCTTCTGTGCAGATAACATCTGCAAATTTTTTCGTGTATGTATAACAATTAGATACTGCTAAATCAATGCTTTCTTTCGAAAAATCATTTATATTATGGCCCATCATTTCAAAAAAATTCAGATCTTCTTGCTCATCCAGCATGGCTTTAAATTGGGGATATTTTTCTAACCATTTTTCAGTTACAGCAATAGCACCGTCTTCACCATATTTCGGCAAATCAGGTTCACTGGTTTTAGCACCCGGTTCTTTGAACTCGATTGTGTAAATGACCAAATCAATAACAGTTATTAAAGCACTGTCTATACCGTCACAGCCTCCCGCCTGTATTAACATCCTTTTCTTATCTGCAGTAGAATAAACATATCTTGGCACCAAATGATAAGAAGACAACAAGCGAACAATAGCCGATGGGATGAAATTTGATTGCTCACTGCAATTGATAAACAAATTGAGATTCATCATATTTGCAAAAGTTTGTGCATATACACATTCACTGAAAACTGCCGACTGTATATTTCTTCCAGACTCATAACTTTTTCTGATTTGATGTTCTAATGCAGGACATTTTTCTTTTAATTCTTCAAAATCAAGAAGATGGCTTCTTTGCTTGGCTTTTTTCCATAAATCATTTCGTTCTGCTTTATTGAAAATTACTTTTGAAGAGGGAATTTGATAGAATTCTGTCATTATGTCTTTTTGCGCTTTTGCCAGAGGAATCAAATTGCCCGTTTGTTCAAAATCAATCATTATCGTTACCCCCCGAAAATATTGTTCTTATGTAATAAATCCAATAGTTTATAATCCTCATTGCAAGATAGAACTTTTAACAATCTTTGGTTTATTTTTTCTCTGTAATAAGAGGGGAATTTAACATTTTCCTGTTTTGCTCCGGCATTTAATTTCGTTACGACATAATCTTTTTCGACATTCACCATCTCACTAAAAACATCGTGAAAAAATTTTTTGTCATCATCAGATAATTTGTCAAAGAAAACAGGCATTTTATTTAACAATCCTATCGAATAAGTGATACCGCCATCAAAAATTCTCCACCACCAATAAGCAAAACTGGAATTTATTAAGCAATACAAAAACTCAAAGACTTCTTTATCTTTCACAAATAGAGTCATAACTCCTGTTCTGCTCAATTTTCTTACTGAAGCAGTAGTAAAATATCTGCAAGTATTTGGAACGTGCAAAACATAACCTGTTCTTTCAGAACAAATAATATCTTTAACAACTTTGCTGTCTGATGTTCTTAACCAAGAATCATAAATGTTCTGTAATTCTTTGTGGCATTTGGAGTATGCCCTATTCTTTTCATTCACAATTTGTACTTTATCGGAAATAAAGCTTTCCAAAAGTTTGCAGTTTAATAGTGCTGTTCTCTCATCAGTTCTGAAACGCAGCAAGGGTGTTAACTTAAAACCTTTTTCTGCCTCATCATTTTTAACAACAGTAATTGCAGCACGCACAGAATTACTTGTATTAGTATTAAAAATTCCGTGCTTTCTTCCGCAAAAAATATTTCCCGGAACGTTATCAAACGACACTATAAACCCGGAATAATCATTCATCAATAATCTCAACGGATAAAACTTATTGCCCCCAATAAAACTATAAGGCGTTATAATAACGGAAGATGTACTTTGTGTTATGATTTTTTCCATAAACATTGAATAAAGTTCTTTTGTATCCAAAGCGACATCGGTCATTGCCCATTGCGGTAATAAATTGCTGACAGTTGCGTATGGGGGGTTTGAAATCACTTTACAATTTTCAGGTAAAGATATTTTTTTATCAAGAAAATCGCAATGAATATCATGTATTTGCGATTCAAGTTCTTTTCCATACTTTTTCAAAATAATTGTTTTACAAATGCTCAGAGCAACTTCATCTGAATCATATAAGTATAAACGTCCTTCGCCTATTAGTTTTTTTGCTTTTTGCGGACCCAATATGTCCAAATATGTAAGAATTAATTTGCCGGTTCCGCATGCAACGTCGCAAATGTTTTCAGCCTCCAATTCGTTTAACCAAGAAGACATAATAAAAGCAACATCTTCAGGTGTATAGTACTGACCGCTGTCTTTTTTTTGCTTTTTATCTATTAAAACTAAGCCTATTTCGTACAATTCATCAACATTAGAAACATCCAAAAAAGAATTCTTACAATTATAGTTCAATACGTAGTAATTAATTTTATCCCAAACCGTTTTTAATCCGTTTTCAATGACATCGTTACAATAATCTTCCAATGTATAATTATTAAATCTGAGCCTGTCCTCTTCTGTAAATAAAAAATCTGCTGTTTTTATATTATCACTAACCGTCTTCTCATCTTGAAAGCAAATATCAAAAAAACTAATTTGCGATGCCAAAGAATTTCTTAACATAATTTTCCCCTTAATCTTTAATGATTCCTTGATTTTTTGTAGGTAATCACATTTCCGCCTCAACAGAATAGGTTTTAATTTAGTATATCATAGCAGTCCTCAAAAAGCAATACATAACCGATCCTTCGCTTGGTTATGTATTTCAAAACTATTGTAGTGAAATCATCTCACAAATGAGCAAACAGTCGGTTTATATACAAATTCTACACTTTATTAAAGTAATAAACAAAATTCATTTTTTCTATTGACATTTACTTTAAATGCAGTATAATTATGTAAAATCAAATGGCTTTCCTGTTTTTGAGGAGGAGTTTATTATGAAAAAAAGTTTCTGGAAAACAATGTCAAACTACACCAAAGGTTATGAAAAGCACCTCACAATCGGAGTTGTTTTTTCGCTTATTACAGGTGTTGCGGTTGCCGCACAGCCTCTTGTAATAAAGTACATAGTAGATGACGGCATAATGGCACCTCTGGAAAATGTGCAAAAGATGAAAGCAGTAGGTTTCTTTTGCATAGTATATCTTCTCTTTGCAACATTGAGATTTGTTGCATTCGGGATAGCGTACAATTCATCCCAAAAACTCATGGAGGGTTCGCTTTGCAGTATGCGAAACGCTTTTTTTGCAAAAATCCAGCACCTCTCTATGAGTTTTTACGACAAGACTGCATCGGGCGAACTTTTTAACTGCATTATGGGTTCTCCGCTCAATAACATAAAAACTTTTTTGCACCAATGCGTAATATCAATTCCGTACCAGTCGGTATCCTTTGTTATCTCCCTTGGAGCGCTTTTTAGTTACGATATTATTCTCACGTCTGTACTTCTGGGCATTTCGCTTATTATGGTTCTTCTTAACCATATATCAAAAAAGAAAATCAAGAAAATTGCACGTGAGTACATAACCACCGAGAGCGAAGCCAGCAAATACATAAGCGATATGCTTCACGGCCTGGAAGCCACAAAGATATATTCGGTTGAAAACGATACAATATCGAGGTTTGAAACTCACACAAACACCATGAAAGAAAAAGCCGCAGGCATGGCTATGTCCATCTGGTTTGAGCAGATCAAACCCGAAGGTACCCAATTTCTCGGCATTGCTGCCGTGTATTTTGTAGGGGCATTTCTGTGCATATACAGAGGGCTATCCACAGGTGTGCTTTTTGCATTTATAACAAGTATGGGTATAATCCTTTCCACCCTTTCGACCGTTCTTCAGATTCTGCTGGGTCAGGGGAACGCTGCAGCAGGCCTTGAAAAAATCCAGAGCATCATAGACAGCACCACCGACACCCCCGAAACACCCGAGGGCAGGGCGCGAAGCATCGATATCGAAAGAGAAAGCGCAAAAAAAGCAGGTAAACCCTGCATAGAGTTTGAAAATGCCACCTTTGGATACGACAGCAAAACAATCTACGACAAATTTAACTGCAAGATAAACTACAACGAAAGCATAGGTCTGGTCGGAGGATCAGGAAGCGGAAAAAGCACCTTTACCAAACTCATTATGAGACTCTACGACGTGGAACAAGGCGCTGTGAAACTTCACGGCAGAGACATAAAAGAGTTCCAAATCCATGATATGAGAAAATCTTTCGGAGTAGTGCCCCAGAACCCATTTATGTTCCAGTGTTCCATTATGGAAAACATACGCATTGCCCGTCCTGAGGCGTCTAACCAAGACGTAATAAAGGCAATGGAAATTGCTCACGTTCACGAATTTGTAAACGAACTTCCCATGGGATGGAACACCATAATCGGTGACGGCGGTCTGTCTCTTTCAGGCGGACAAAAACAGAGAATTGCTATAGCGAGAGCAGTTCTCGGCAATCCCGACATACTGATTTTTGACGAAGCAACCAGCGCTCTTGACAACATTTCGGAAAAACTCATACAAGAGTCCATGGAAGAACTGATGAAAACCCACACGGTTATAATAGTTGCACACAGACTCACCACAATACGGAACGTGGACAGAATTCTTGTGTTTGAAAACGGTAACATCGTGGAAGAGGGTAACTACGACACCCTGGTTTCTTCCGACGGAAAATTCAAAGAACTGCTTACATTCAAGTCATAACTAAAAAAGTGCTTTTGGGAATCCCAAAAGCACTTTTCGAATTATTCAATTGCATTTTCAAGTTTTTCTACTGCTTCTTTGTATTTTTCCAGATGAATATTATAATTCTTAAGGTATTGAGGATATTTTCCGTTCTCCCCTATAACATACCCGTAGCAGGCTGTGTAGCAATAGTACATTTCCTCTGCAAGAGCAGAGATTTCATCATTTCCCGTACTCTCTATTTGGTCATTGAAGTATGAAATCGGTTCCCTTGTTTTCTTAACGGCAGAAATTTTGTCTGCGTGCTCCTCTCTGAGTTCCTGTGCGCTCTTTACGTGGTCGAGCCACTCTTCGCCGTAGACATTTTCCTCGTAGAGTTCCGCAATTTCCGTTATTTTGTCCACAGCATCATTTGCCGCCTCTATGTATTCTTTGGAAATCTCTATTGCTTCCTGCTTTGCCGCACTGCTCAGATAGAGCAAAATACCGACTGTCAGCACAACAATGATTCCAAAAGCAACAGGCACTCCTGCCTTTATCCACAACGGGAGTTTGGCTATCTTATCTTTGAGCGTGGGCTCCGTGTAACTGTCTCTTCTCGCACGCTCCTCCCGGGCCACATCAATATCACAGCCGCACTTGTGACAAATCCTCTGTGAAACGGGAAGTTTTGTCCAGCATTCGGGACATCTCTGGGCATCTATTACGCTCTGACAATACGGACAGACCCTTTCGCCGTCCGATATTTTTTTGTTGCAATTATGGCAAAGCATTGCGCTACCTCCTAATCCAAAGTCCGAGCACTTAAAATCTCTCAAGAAATGAATGTCTCTCGCCTTGGGTTTTGTATTCTATAAATGTGTCCAGATGAACATTGTGCAGACTTTTCAGAATGTTGTGTTCAACATCGGGATTTACTTTGGACACTGTCTTTATAAGTTCTTTTATTTCCTTGCGTTTGGAACGCTGTTCCATATCCGCCTTTTCGGAATTTTCCGTAAACTTGCATGCACAGGCAATAAAACTCAGATTGTTGTATCTTGCCCACGAAATTATGGCTTCCTCTCTTATGCAGAACATAGGGCGGATAAGTTCCATGCCCTCAAAATTGGTGCTTTTCAGTCTTGGAAGCATTGCCTGAAGTTGGGAACCGTACATCATACCCATGAGGGTAGTTTCTATTACATCGTTCATATGATGCCCGAGGGCAATTTTGTTGCACCCGAACTCCTTTGCTTTTGCGTACAGATAGCCTCGGCGCATTCTTGCACAAAGATAGCAGGGGGACTCTGTCACAGAATCCGCAATTTCAAAAATGTCCGTGTTAAAAATGTTTACGGGAACATTCAAAAGTTGTGCATTACTTTTGATTTTATCAAGATTTTCCGCATTGTATCCGGGGTCCATAACAAGGTACACCAATTCAAAAGGCACTTTGCTTATCTTCTGAAGTTGCTCCATAAGTTTTGCCATGAGCATGGAGTCCTTACCGCCCGATATACACACGGCGATTTTGTCACCCTCGTCTATGAGGTGATACCGCTGGACTGCCGCTATAAACGGGTTCCAGATATCTTTTCTGTATTTTTTTATTATGCTTCTCTCTGCCACCTGATTTGGTGTAAGTTCCCTTGCCATTTAATCTATAATACCTCCGCCGATAACGGTATCTCCATCATACACCACAGCCGACTGCCCCGGAGCAACCGCTCTCTGCGGACTGTCAAACACTATTTTTGCAGTTCTGTTTTCGCCAAAATACACTGTGGCGTCCTGCTCGGTCTGGTTGTAGCGGACTTTTGCCTTTGCCCTTACGGACTTTTCGTTTATATCCTTTAAAAGATTGAAGTCCGACACGCTGACGTCCCTTTGGAATAGTTCTTCATTTTCTGCAAGGATTACTCTGTTTTTGCCCACATCCTTGCCCTTTACATACATGGGTTTTCCAAAAGCAATTCCAAGACCCTTTCTCTGACCGACGGTGTAACGGATTATTCCCTTGTGTTTTCCGAGAATATTGCCATCGGTATCCGCAAAATCACCCTCGGGATAAGTTCTGCCCGAATAACGGCATATCACGGAAGCGTAATCCCCGTCGGGAACAAAGCATATGTCCTGACTGTCGCTTTTTCTCGCAGTTACAAAACCCTCTCTTTGGGCTATTTCCCTCACTTCTTCTTTGGTAAGTTCTCCAAGAGGGAAATATATGTTGGAGAGAAGTTTTCTGTCTATGGGATAGAGCACGTAACTCTGGTCTTTTTTTATATCCCTTGCTTTCCTAAGAAAGCCTCCGTCTATCCTTGCATAATGGCCTGTTATTATGGTATCGCAACCCATCTCAACCGCCTTTTGCCACAGAAGACCGAATTTCAGGTATCTGTTGCAAACAATACAGGGATTGGGCGTTTTACCCTTTTCATACGTGTCCACAAAATCATCTATTACTCTGGTTTTGAATTCATCGCGGCAATCGAGAACTATGTGTTCCATACCCAAAAGAGCGCAAACTTTTGCGGCGTCTTTGGCATCATTTGAATCTATGTCTTTTTCACACAGTTTCATTGTAACCCCTATGCACTCATATCCTGCCTTTTGTGCAAGATATGCACAAACACTGGAATCCACTCCTCCGCTCATTGCAACCAATGCTTTTTTGTTCATACATCTTTCTCCGTCAACATATCTTTTATTACCTCGGATGCGGCAATAAGCCCTGCCACGGGGGGAACGAAAGAAACCGACCCGGGAACACTGCGCAGTGATGCTCCCTCATCTGCCATATACTCCGAAAGAGCCTCGGCATCGTGCTCTTTTGGAATTTCTTCCGACCATACTGCCTTGAGACTATTAACATTCCTCTTTTTAAGTTCCGAGCGCATAACACGTGCAAGCGGGCAAACCCTGGTTTCGAAAATATCCGAAACTCTGAAAGCGGCAGGATCCAGTTTGTTGCCTGTGCCCATGGAAGATATAAGGGGGATGTTTTCTTCACTGCACCTTACGGCAATGTCGATTTTTGCCGACACGGTATCAACAGCATCCACCACATAGTCATACACTTTGAAATCGAATGTGTCTCTGTTTTCGGGCAGATAGAATACATCGTGTTTTGTTACTTTGCAATTTGGATTTATGTCCATAATCCTCTGCTCCATAGCCTGTGTTTTGAGCATTCCGACAGTGGAATGGAGCGCTATTATCTGGCGGTTTATGTTGGTGAGGTTAACCGTGTCGCTGTCCACGATGTCAATCATCCCGACGCCTGCCCTTGCCAGAGCCTCCGCAACATAGCCACCCACTCCCCCGAGACCGAAGACGGCAACTCTCTTTTTTGCCAGGACGGAAGTTGCACTCTTTCCGAGGATAAGTTCGCTTCTTGAAAACTGACCTTGCATAATCAGTTCTGCTTCCTTACTATTTTGTATTCATCATACATACTGAAATAGGAACACTGGGAGTATGGCTGGGACATATACCTGGCTACATCGTCCTCATCCAGATTGATACTGCAGCATTCATCTTCTTCGTCGTAGTATGCACACAATTCACATTGTGTAAATCTTTTTTCTTCCATTGTGAGTCTCCGATTTTTATAAATGCCCTTATTTTCAGGGTATTTTGTTCCTTTTATATAATAATTAATTATACATATTTTATTCTCTTTTGTCAACAAAACCGTAAATCGCCTTGACAAAATCCGACCTAATTGGTATGATGTTGTTAACAGTTTGTTTACAAAGAAAGAAGGGATAAGGTGAAAAGAGAAGGAAGAAGAGTACGTTCTCTGCCCCCCATGAATGAAGTGGGCGTTGTATTTATGCCGAACCGCAACGGTGCTTCCAACAAATTTGCCGATACAATCGACATTACCGAAACTGAAAAGTATATACGTGAGAAAAGGAAAAACGGTATGCCGGGACTTGGCATAATGCACGTTATTATTGCATCATATATCCAGACAGCCGCAACATATCCGGGCATAAACCGTTTTATACGCGGACACAAGATATATGCCAGAAACGGGATAGAAACCTGCCTTACCATCAAAAAGGATATGTCGCTGGATGCTCAGGAAACAATAATCAAAATTCCTGCAAAACCCGACTGCACAATAGACGATGTGTACAACACCATTGCAGAACTTCTGGAAGAAAACAAAGCCGAGGGCGATACAAACAACATGGATTCTCTTGTGAGAATTCTCACCTGGATACCCAGATTTCTGCTCCTTGGTGTAATGTGGATACTACGAATTCTGGACTATTTCGGTCTTTTGCCGAGATTTCTCACAAAGTTAAGTCCTTTCCACGCTTCCATGTTCATAACAAATGTGGGGTCTCTGGGGATTCCGCCCATTTTCCACCATCTGTACGATTTCGGAAACATACCCCTTTTCATATCCATGGGTATGAAACACACAAAGTACGTTACCAAAAGCGACGGTACGGTTGAAAAAAGAAAGTATGTGGACATAACCATTGTTACCGACGAGAGAATTTGCGACGGTCACTATTACGCCACCGCTTTCAAGACATTAAAAAGACTTGCCGAAAAGGCTTGGCTTTTAGAAAAATCCTGTGATAAGATAACTGAAGATATCCGATAAAACCGGGGATGTAAAAAAAGTCCGGACCGCAAAAAGGAAGTAATAAAACTATTAAGTGAAAATCAGTTCATAAACTTATAAATTTAATGAATAAGTTGGGGTGTAAAAAAATTCAAACGAATTTTTTTACACCCCTGTTTTTGTTTATTGAATGAAATATTTCTTTTTGAAATCTGCGTACTTTTCTTCGAAGTCGTTCTGACCTTCGTTTTTAACGTGGCTTAAATACTCGTGAGTATCGAAACTTCCGTGTGCTATTTCAAGCATACATACCGCAATGTTGGAGCAGTGGTCTGCAACTCTCTCGCAGTTTGTGAGAATATCGGCAAGTATAAAGCCGTATTCCACTGTGCAGTTACCCTGTTTTAATCTTTCGATGTGGCTTGCCTTTATCTTGTTTTTGAGTCTGTCTATAACCTGTTCAAGAGGTTCAACAAGTTTTGCTGCCTCAAGGTCACCGTTTACAAGACAGTCTGTGGTAAGTTCTATAATATCTCTTATTGCTCTTGTGAACACATCAAGGTCGCTCTGTGCCTCAGGTGAGAAACTGATTCCCTTTTCATTCATTTCCTGAGCAACTTCCAGAATATTTACAGAGTGGTCGCTTATTCTTTCCACATCTCCGATAACGTGGAGAAGTTCTGTTACCTGTTTGGAATCCCTTTCGGTAAGATCTCTTGCAGAAAGTTTTACAAGATATGTGCTGAGTTTGTCTTCGTATCTGTCAACTTCGGACTCGCTGTCGATGATTGCCTGTACCTTTGACTGGTCGAAGTTGTTTATCATTGAAGTAGCATCTATTATGGCAGTTTTGGTGATGCGTGCCATTTCAAACACAAGGTCATCGCACTTTTCCACAGCAAAACCGGGCATTTCCAGAAATCTCTCGTCCAATGCGGCAAAGACGTCGTCTTTTTCCTTTTTGTTTCCTCTTATGCTCCTTACAGCAAGGTTTTCAATCGCTTTGCAGAAAGGAATGAGGATTATTGTGGAAATAATGTTAAATAAGGTGTGAACAACTGCTATGTTGAAAGGTGTTACATTCTGTTCCATAAAGGGGAATGTAAAGATTCCGTTCAGCACATAAAAGGCAACAGACACAATTACAACGCCTATCATCTTGATGTACACACAGGAAATTGCCACTCTCTTGGAGTCGGTGTTTCCTGTAATGGATGAAATAACAGGTGTTATGGTTGTACCTATGTTCTGACCGAGTATGATGGGAATTGCCACGCTGTAGGGAATAGTTCCTGTAATGGCAAGTGCCTGCAAAATACCGACAGAAGCCGATGATGACTGGATTATAGCAGTAAGAAGTGTTCCTGTGATAATGCCGAGAACGGGGTTTTCAAACATTACAAGTATTCGCGCAAATGCTTCGCTGTCTTTAAGCCCGTCCATGGAACCGCTCATGGTTTCCATTCCGAACATAAGCACGGCAAAGCCGATAAGTATGCTTCCGATACCTTTTTTCTTACTGTTTGTTCCCATCATTGTCATAACAACGCCAATAGCAGCAAGAATAGGTGTAAAGGAAGACGGCTTGAATATCTGAATCCACCAT
>JAZNJU010000027.1:0-3803 GCA_045578205.1 Clostridia bacterium
AAAAGTAATTTCTGATTTGTTTTCAATACAGGCAGAAGTCAGGTGCATTTGGGAGGAAAAAAAGAGTGAGAATATTGCCGGAAATGAGGATATTTTCACACAAATTGCCCAAATGAGCGAAAATCAGCCTGAAAACTTTAAAATTGACTGATTAAAATTGACATATAGGGAAAAATATGGTATAATTTATCACAATTTATACATTTTGGAGGTAACAAATGGCTAAGGTATGCATAATCGGTTTCGGATGTATCGGTTCCGGTACCTACGAAGTTTTAAAACAGAATAAAGATATCATTGCAAAAAGAATCGGAGAAACGGTTGAAGTTAAATATATCGTGGATATAAGAGACTTTTCACAGCACGAAGTAGCACCGCTTGTGACTACCGATTTCTCACGTGTTCTTTCTGATGATGAGGTTACTGTGGTTGTTGAGACTATGGGCGGAACTACCTATGCTTACGACTATACCAAGGCTGCTTTGGAACATGGTAAAACCGTTGTAACTTCCAACAAGGAACTTGTTGCCTTAAAGGGTGATGAACTTTCAGCATTGGCACAGAGCAAAGGTATCAAATACCTCTATGAAGCAGCGGTTGGCGGCGGTATCCCCATAATCCGTACCATAAACACCAGTTTGTGTGCAAACAACATCACCGAAATCACAGGTATATTAAACGGAACCACAAACTACATACTAACAAAAATGCTGCAGGAAGGACAGAGTTTTGAAAAGGCGCTTTCCGATGCGCAGAAACTTGGATATGCAGAGCAGGATCCCACAGCGGATATTGAAGGATTTGACACCGGCAAAAAGATAACAATTCTTTCTTCCATGGCTATCGGAAAAAAGGTTAATTTCAAAGATGTTCACACAGAGGGTATTACCAAGGTAACCTTGCAGGATATAGAATATGCAGAAGCAGTAGGATGCACAATTAAACTTATCGGCAAATTCAAAAGATGTTCCGACGGTGATGAAGTTACAGTTGCTCCTATGCTTATCTCAAAGGACAGCCCTCTCTATGGCGTGGATGATGTGTTCAATGCAATCCTCGTAAAAGGCGATATGCTCGGTGATTCACTTTACTATGGCAGAGGAGCAGGTATGCTTGCCACAGCAAGCGCAGTTGCGGGAGATGTTATGGATGCGGTTTACAATGCCGATTCAACATACACACCTGCGTGGACTCCTTGCGATGAAAACATCGTTAAACCGCACGATGAAGTTAAAAACGCGTTTATGGTAAGAATAGTATCTGCAGGCAGTGCAATGTCAGATGCACTCCAAGCATTCGATAATGCCAAAACAGTTGAAATTAAAGACGGTGAGTTTGCCCTTATTACCCGGGAAATAACAGTCAAAGAATTGAATATCTCGTTAGAAGGTCTTGAAGTAATAAGTGCATATGCGTTTGCATAGGAGGAAAACATGGTAAAGGTAAGAGTTCCTGCTTCCAGCGCAAATATTGGTCCGGGATTCGATTGCCTGGGTGTTGCTCTGAGTATGTATAACACTGCCGAATTCATCCTCACAGACAGCGGCCTTGAAGTGGAAATCATGGACGATGCCTACTTTATCCCGAGGGGCGAAAACAACTTCGTGTATGTGGGATTCAAGAGGGTTTTTGATGAATTGGGGCAGAAGTTCGATGGTGTAAAAATCAGACTTTGGAGCGATATTCCCGTAACACGCGGTCTGGGAAGCAGTTCTTCAAGCATAGTTCTGGGACTTATGGGTGCAAACAAACTTACGGGAAATCATTTTTCCAAAGCGGAACTTTTAAATTTTGCCTGTGAAATTGAGGGACATCCCGACAATGTGGCACCGGCTCTCATGGGCGGCTTTACCGCCACCTGTTTTGACAGAGGTGTTGTAAGTTTTGCCAAAGCAGATGTTTCGGAAAATTTGCACTTTGCTGCCGTAATCCCCGATTTTTACATGCAAACCAAAAAGTCCAGGGCAGCACTTCCGGGACTTGTGCCTTTTAAAAACGCAGCATACAACATAGCCCATTCTTCTGTGATTTCAGCAGCGTTTTTCAGCGGTAATTATGATATTCTGTCCACCGCCGTGAGGGATAGGCTCCATCAACGGTACAGATTTTCCAGAATAAAAAGCGGCGATTTTGTGGCACGTTCTTTGAGAAGAAACGGAGCGCTGTGCAGTTATTTAAGTGGTGCAGGCCCCACGGTGATGGGCATAGTTCAGGGTGACTATGCACAATTTGAAAAACAAATGAATAGTCTTATAGCAACAAACCTGAAAGGTTGGCGTCTGGTAATGCTTGATGCCGACAACGAAGGTGCAGTATATATTTAAATTAAAATTGTATAATGTAGCAAAAACCGACATAAGGTTTGCGCATGTTACAATAAAGGAGGCAAAACTGTGAGTTTAGTAGTACAGAAATTCGGTGGTTCTTCCGTAAGGGATGCCGAAAGAGTAATGAATGTCGCAAGACGTGTTGTTGACACATACAAGGCAGGCAATTCTGTGGTTGTAGTTGTTTCTGCACAGGGCGACACGACAGACGACCTTATAGCAAAGGCGAAAGAGATTAATCCCAAAGCAAGCAAGAGAGAAATGGATATGCTCCTCTCCACAGGCGAGCAGATATCCATAGCACTTCTGGCAATGGCTATCCAGACACTTGGAGTAAATGCTATATCCCTTACCGGCTGGCAGGTTGGTATGAAGACAGATTCCAAATACAGTCTGGCGAGGATAAAGAGCATAGACGGTGAGAGAATCCGCAACGAACTCGATGACAACAAAATCGTAATAGTGGCAGGATTCCAGGGAATTAACAAGTATGACGATATCACCACCTTGGGAAGAGGCGGCTCCGATACAACTGCAGTAGCAATAGCGGCGGCACTTCACGCTGACCTTTGCGAAATATACACAGATGTAGACGGTGTATTCACAACAGATCCGAGAATTGTTCCCGAAGCAAAGAAGTTAGATGAGATTTCATTCGATGAAATGCTTGAACTTGCAAGCCTTGGAGCAAATGTTCTTCACAACCGTTCGGTAGAAATGGCAAAAAAATATAATGTTAATATGTGTGTTCGTTCCAGTCTCAATATGACAGAAGGAACTTATGTTAAGGAGGAAAGCAAAGTGGAAAAGACACTCGTTAGAGGCGTAGCACGTGACAATGATGTAGCAAGGGTTGCAGTTTGCAATCTCAAAGATGAACCCGGAATAGCATTTAAGATTTTCTCACATCTTGCTAAAAACGGTATAAATGTTGATATTATTCTTCAGTCTATCGGCAGAGAAGGTTACAAGGATATAAGTTTCACAGTAACCGAAGAAAATGCCCAGAAGGTTGAAGAAATCCTCATGGCTGAAAAATCATATCTTGGCTTTGAGGATATCAAGATATCCACTCAGTTTGCAAAGGTATCTATCGTAGGAAGCGGTATGGTTAACAACCCCGGTGTTGCAAGTGTTATGTTTGAAGCGCTCTATGATGCAAACATCAACATCCACATGATTTCAACTTCCGAAATCAAGGTTTCCGTTCTTGTAAACAAGAACAATGCCGATGCGGCTGTAAAGGCTATCCACGCAAAGTTTAATCTTGCATAATTTATTTAGTTGAATACGTTTTTAAACGAAGAACACGGTCAAAAGACGTGTTCTTTGTTTAAGCACACGGGAGTCGAACCCTGCATGGTTTTAAAATGACAAATTCGTCTGATACCGCGTAAAATCTCTTGAAAATACCTATAGTATTCCCTGCGAGATTTTACTTGTCTCATCCAAATTTGTCTGTTTTAAAACTCTTCG
>JAZNJU010000028.1:0-4145 GCA_045578205.1 Clostridia bacterium
AGTTGTTGACGAAACCACAGGTTCTCTGCGAACAAACGTTGAAGACTACCGTTTCAAAGGCAAAAACGGCTTTGATGTATCCGTAGTACGCAGTTACAATTCCATAACAACCGAGGGTAATTTATACTACGATGAACTTAAAACAGACAGAACTGTCAAGTCTAATTACTACAATTACTACATTTGCAGTGCAGATGGAAGCACTGTGAAAATCAGATTTAGAAATGAAGCCGAACTTGCCGAAGCAGACCCGTCTTTTGAGGGAAACATGCACCCTACATACTTTGGTACTAACTACTACTCCCAACTCAAAGAAAACGGTACAGGCATATATTACACGCTTTGCGACCCTGCACAGTTGCCGGATTTTGACTACATGGAAACAGATTGCCCGCTGTATAAAAATCCAATCAATATCCCCGGTTCATTTGTCACTTTAGCCGACGGTTCACGAATTTCAAAACCTTCACTTGATTGCTATAGCATTGAAAGTTATGACAAAAGACATTATGTAAACTTGATTTTTCAGGATTTTCAGGCACAGGCAACCGCTATTTGCATTATCTACGACTCAGAAGGGCCCGAAGAAGCATTTATTGATGCACGCAAACCCGATGGTGTATCACACAGCGGAATTACTGTTGAATTTGTCAATGAAAACAATGTATACGAAACTGCTGTACACCCCAAAGGTTTTGAATACA
This sequence comes from Clostridia bacterium, assembly GCA_045578205.1. Classification (GTDB taxonomy): domain Bacteria; phylum Bacillota; class Clostridia; order UMGS1810; family UMGS1810; genus RGIG8748. The sequence continues at coordinate 705 of JAZNJU010000028.1, forward strand.
CATTAATTTTGAAAACAGATTCCGGAGAAAAATACTACCTGTGCAAAAACACCCGAACCAGGCATACCCTTTTGTATGGCGAAGACCGATATGGAAATGGATACATGGTGGAAGATATGCCAAACGGATACTCTGTTTCAACAGATGAAAATGTTTCATACAACATTACATCCCAAGGCGTAGAAAAAGTGTGTAATGATAATGTGACCGAACTTGTTAAATATGATGTGGAGTTAAAACTTGGCGAGAAAGATATCTATGACAAGTATGACATAGATGACGAATATATTCTGACTATCACCAAGAACAGCGGTTCTTCTTCGCAAATTTCAGAAGACGAAGAAAATGTTACAAAGTACTACATTAAAAGAGATTTGAAATATGATGACACTCTGGCAAACGGAGCACTTGCGGCGTATAAACTCCCATACAAAATAGAGTTACCGTCGGGTGTTACAAAACACATAGAACACGCAAATATTTCGTGGGTAGTAAGTGAATATTTCAACTATGTCATATACGGTGAGCACCATCCCGTGAGCAGATATTATGAAACCGACGAACTCGGCAACATCAAAAATGAGCGCACCTATTCCTATGTATTGGACAGCGACTGGAACGATGTATTAGGAATAGTTGAAACAGAGCAGAAAGATTTTTCAAACGGTTCTGTTATAATGACCAAAACAACATACCGGGATTTAGGTGGGCAAATAACATCACAGGAAGTGATGTCATCTTCTTCAATCGACAGTTATTCATATACATACGTAAATGCTAATTCTGATGCCAAGATAAGCGAAGAAACAACCAATCGTACTTTTGAAAACAGCGGTAAGGGTACACATTCCAAAAATTTTGGTTATCTTTCTTACTACTACCCAACCATGGAAACCAACGGTGATTATGAAGTATTCTACACCTACCACACCGACGGAAACTATATTCCTGCCACAATTACATACAAAAAAGATGCGGACACAATAGTAAAAACCGAGAATATTCTTACCGATGACAAAAAATCCATATTAACCACCAACGTGTATGAAAACGATGTCATCATACAGACCGTTTCCTACACATACGATGTTTATGGCAACGTGGCATCGGAAACGGTTTCCGACGGCGCAGGCAATTTGTATGTAACAAACTATGCGTACACCTACGCACCCGACGGAGGGTTCACCCTCACAACAACCAAAACTAACATCAAAGATGCCGATGGCAACCCCCTTTCCGACATTGTAACAACCGATGTATACGATGCAGACTACAACCTCCTGTCGCACACAGATGCCAACGGAAACACTGTAACGAAGACATACGACCACATGGGAAGACTCCTTACAACAACTTACCCCGACGGCACAAGTGAAAACTATACATATGACATATCAAACGGTATAACCACCTACACCGCACCAAACGGAACGGTGTACAAGGCATACTTTAACGCGTGGGAAAAACCCATAAAAACAACTGTTGTACTGAATAACAATGAGGTTGTCCTTGATACCTACGAATATGATGACAGAGGAAATGTAGCGTCATACAAAAAATATAGTGATGATACAAATTTTTCACAAGCAGTATATACCTATGACTATATAAGCAGACCCCTCACGGAGAAAGTGTATGACAACGGTACAACTCTTATAAAAACCACAACATATGAATATACCGTGGAAAGAGATTCGAATGGATACCCGCAGGACATTGTGACTGTTTCCGTGTCCGGTGACAACGGTACCTATGCCAAAACAATCCGGACAACAAACTACCGCGGATTTGTGGTTGAGGACAAGTTATTTACCGACACCGACAGCAGAACCAATACCTACACCCACGACTACGTGGGCAATATCACAAGTGTAACGGATGCCATGGGCAATGTTACAACTACCGAGTACAACGGACTAAATAACCCCACAAAGGTAACCTACCCCGACGGCACAAGCGTAACCACCGCATACAACACGGCAGGTCTCACAACTTCTGTTGCCGATGCCCTCGGAAACACCACAAATTACTGCTACGACAACGCATGCAGACTTGTTAAGACAACATCTCCCGTGGACAATCGCACAACGGCTGTAAACAAGACGTACTACGACGGCAACGGAAATGTAACATCTCAAAGGACACTTTCTGCACTTCCCAACGAATACGAACAGTACATTACCGTGGATACCGCCTACGACAGTATGGGAAGACCCGTCACCATTACAACCTATCCTGCACAAGATGAAAGGAGTGTTACAAAATATGCCTACGATACAATGGGCAATGTAACAAGCGTAACATACGGACTGCCAGCGGAAACAGCACCCCTTTCCCAAGGGCATACCACCGCCTATGAGTACGATTCTCTTGGCAGAATGATTAAGGAAACAAATCCCGACGGCAAAATTCAGACAAGTGAATATGACCTTGCAGGAAGACTTGTGTCCTCCACCGACAAGGCAGGAAACATAAGCGGATTTACCTACGATGTTTTCGACAATGTCCTTTCCGTCACCAAAGGAGAAGACAGCATAACCTACACCTACGACCTTATGGGTAACCGCACAAGCATGACGGACTCCACAGGCACCACATCCTACACCTACTCCCCCTACGGTGAATTGACAAAGGAAGAAAAAGACAGTATAATAAAAACATACACTACAGATGCTCTCGGCAGAAGAACATCCATGTCCGTACAAAATGGAGAAGATGTCCTCACAAGCCAGACCTACACCTACGATAGCATGGGCAGACTCGTAAGCACGTTTAACGGCACAGACACCGCAGAGTACACCTACGATGCCAACTCCAATGTACTTACCGAAACTGTAAACGGTACGCTCATTAAGAGTACAAACTACAACCAGGCAAACCTGCCCTGTGAGATTGTTACACATCTGCCCAACAGAGCGGAAACAGAGTACCGCACCTATTCTGCCGATGGAAATCTGCGTATATTGTCCGAGCAGGGCAAGGACACTTTCTACTACTACGACGGTGCAAACCGCCTGACATACGAAGGTGTATTCGGAAACGATATATCCTACGAGGACTTCTACACCTACGACCGCTTTGGAAACAGAGTGAACAAGGAACATACCGACGTTGCATCAGGTGAAACACAGAGTATTGACTATGAGTACAACGTGCTCAACCAACTCACAGAGCAAGCAGACGGTACCGATACCCTCACCTACACCTATGACGACAACGGCAATATGCTCGAGGTTAAGAAAAACAACGAGGTAATAAAAACCTACACCTATGACCCGTTTAACCGACTTGCAACTGCCAATGTCAACGGTAATACCGCACAGTACACCTACAACGGAGACAACCTGCGACAGACAAAGACGGTAAACGGCGTAACAACACACCATGTGTATGACGGACAAAACATCGTTGCAGACATAGGAACAGATACAAACACCTACA
>JAZNJU010000029.1:0-5557 GCA_045578205.1 Clostridia bacterium
TTGTTCCGAAGTGTTTATTGAACCAACTAAGGAAGCAAGCCGTTAAAAGGCTTGCACTTATGGTATAATAGCGTTGGTGAATGAGTGTGAAGATAAGAATTATATGTGTTGGAAAAATAAAAGAAAAATATTTAAAAGACGGTATTGCCGAATACTCCAAAAGACTTGGAAGATTTTGCTCTCTGGAAGTGTGCGAACTTCCCGACATAAAGATACCCGACAGAGCATCGGATGCCGAGTGTAAAACTGTCCTGGAAAAAGAGGGGGAGTCCATTCTCAAAAATATTTCAAAGGATAGTTATGTGGTTACGCTGTGCGTGGAGGGAGAACAAATGCCCTCGGAAAAATTTGCTGAAAGAATTTCAGATATAACGCTTTCGGGCAAAAGTACAATAGACTTTATTATTGGTGGTTCTCTGGGACTTAGCCAGTCAGTCAAAGGTATCAGCAACCTGAAATTGAGTTTTTCAAAATTTACTTTTCCGCACCAACTTATGCGTCTTGTACTTTTGGAGCAGATATACAGAGCATTCAAAATAAATTCGAACGAAGAGTATCACAAATAATGTATTTTTTAAAAAAGGCGTAGAATACGCCTTTTTAATTTTTAAAACATCTTGAATTTCGATGTGTCATATGCTATACTTAAATAAATTTACAATGTTAAAGAATTCGAGAGTTTTTTGACATCGGACGGAGGCTGGTTGCTATTAAGATTAACAGACTGATTATTTTTTTGCTCATTACGGTGTTTTGTCTGAATATGGGTGTATATGCCAATAGCAGCGTCAGAGTTTATGTGAACGGTATGAGGGTGTATGAAGATGTCATTGTGAAGAATGAACGTACATACATTCCTTTGAGAGCGGTTTCAGAGGCTCTTGGTGCCAATGTCGTGTGGGATCAGGCATCCGGCAGCGCATTTATCACCTTCACTGAAGAGGATGCAGTTTCCAAAGTTGTGAGTGATGTAAGTCCAAGTGTTGTAACCATTGTAGGTAACTATGCAGGTACGGGAACAACAGTGCAATACAACAATCCTACTATGCACGGCTCAGGTGTGGTTTACAAAAGCAACGGATACATTATAACTAATGCCCACGTTGTTGAGGATATAAAGAATCTTACTGTTGTTTTAAACGACGGAACAAGTATTCCGGGACAGGTTCTCTATTCCGATAAAGATGCCGACCTTGCTATTGTTAAGATTGATAAACTTGGGCTAAAACCAATAACCATGGCAGACAAATCCACGATTTTGTCTGGAAAAACGGCCATTGCAATAGGAACACCCATTTCTCTGTCTATGAGAAATACTGTTACAAAAGGCATTGTGTGTGGAAACGGTGTATCGCTTCCGGATTCATACTACAAACTCATTCAGACTGATGCAACAGTGAATCCCGGTAATTCCGGAGGCCCACTTCTGAATTCGACTGGTGAACTTATTGGCATTAATTCTTCAAAATATGCAAGCCTCACAATAGACAATGTGGCGTTTGCAATTCCTGTTGACACTGTTCAATATGCCATAAGTCAGTTTGAAAAATACGGATATATAAAGCGCCCCAATCTTGATGTGTCTTTGGAACAGTCCTGGGAGGCAAAAATCGGCTTGCCTACAACAAAAGGGATTACGGTAAAAAAATCAAATATATCCATGTTACAGACAGGTGACCATATTACTTATGTAAATGATGTTCCCGTTCACAGTATTGCTGATTGGAATGAAGCAATCAAGGCTACATATGACGGAACAAAACTTAAAATTGGATACACACGAAACGGAGTTTTTTCTCGTGTTGAAATATCATGTTAATATAAAGGAGCGAAAAGTATGAAAAGTTTTGTAAGAATTCTTGCAGCAGTTTTAGTTTTAACAATGTGTCTGGCTTTTGTTCCGGTCCTTGCCGATGAGGGAACTGTTGAAATCAGTTTTTGCTTGGGCGATGATACCATAGTTATAAATGGTACGGGTGTTGCTGTGGAAAAACCATACGTTGTCGGTGACGGTGTGACACTTGTTCCGTTAAGAGTTATTACCGAAGCATTTGGGGCAACAGTGGAGTGGATAAATGAAACGCGCACCGTAAATTTGACCTATCCGGATGTGAATATAGTTTTGCAGATAGGAAACCCAGTTGCAGAGGTTAACGGTCAGGCTGCTAAACTTCTTTCACCCCCGGAACTTACCCCTGCAGGATTTACTATGGTACCGTTAAGGTTTATTTCCGAAAATTTTGGCGCAAAAGTCACCTATGATTCAGAGACCGGAAGAATTACCGTAGTTAAAGAAAATTCACAGAAAGGAAACACAATTCAAGGTGCAATAGACAGCGAGATGATAGGTGATAGTTATTATGGCTGGTGCATGAAAAATCCCACAAATATGATTATGGACGACAGAACATTTGACGGACTCTATACTTCATTTTCATACGATGATGAAAACTACATAGTTGTGTATGTGGATTTACTTACCGAGGATTTTGATTTCGATGCGGATTTTGCTTCGGAAAAGTCAATGGTACAGGGATATACTTTGGTTAAAGCCGACAAGAAAACAACAGGTGATGGTCAAAAATATATGCATATCCAGGCCAAAGATAAAGTGGAATTTCTGGAAACCAGAAAGATTGTTAATGATAAATACATATATACCGTGTACGGTTATTATCAGAACGAAAACGAAGAAGTCAAAAAAGAATGTATGGATGTTGTTGCTTCTTTTATAAATTTCTACGACTCGGCAAAGGCATATGATTTATCTGATGTAAAGGCGGAAACCCGTTTGTTTGAAGTGCCCGAAATGGGACTTAGCATTTCTGTACCTGCAAACTTTGGTATGGTTTCTTCAGAGGATTCGGAAAATGACTTTTCTTTCTATGAAATGACAACCGATGACAATGTTTCTACTTTGCACATACAGATTTTTTCAAAGAGCCACATCGGCACAGCAAAAGATCTGGCACAGAAAGATTATGAATCAAACAGAAGAGTACTGAATGAAACGATAACTGATTTTAAGGATATTGTTGTTGAAAAACAGTATAAATCTTTTGCAGCATATCAATATTCCTACGATATAGTTTCGGAATATTACAATCTACACACAAGAGATGTATTCTTCGAATTGGGCGAATATGTTTACAATATTGCAGTAACAATTGACCTTACCGACTACAGTGAAACTTTTGCTGATAAGATATTAAACAGTGTTGAAGCCAAGTTGATAGATTCTTCCGAGGTGGGAATACTCCTTAGAAATGACTATGAGAGTGAAGGGACATATCAGGTAACATTCGGAGATGCGATTCTTGATGTCCCCAATTCTTACGAAAAAGTTGAAAGCGGAAACACGGTGTATATGCAAAACATTATTTCTGCTGTCGGAATTGCTTGCCAGATTTCTCCGTCTGCAAAAAAAGTCACATATGATTCTGTGAAGAAAGATTTTGAAGAAATTGAAAAATCCTATCAGAAACTCACCGGTTATGAAGTGGGAGCAAGAACCAAAATTAAATATATAGGTGACAAAAAGTATATTTCTTTCCAACTCGTAGAGACCAATGACGATGGCAAAACTTATCTGGAAGTGTACGGATATGTTAAGAATGGAGTGCTGTATGTTATCAACGTGATATATCCCGAAATTGCCTATTCCGAAGCAAATCGTCTTGAAGTGTCAAATATTCTGGGTTCGTTATCTTTTAAATAACCACAAAAAGCGGAGCATATACTCCGCTTTTTGTGTGCAAAAATATGCACCTATATTTCGCTTTCAAATGCTTCAATAAGCGCTGAAGCAATAATTCCGTGTCCCATTGCTGTGGGATGAACGCCCTCTTTAGTCCAATAGGTACAGGGAGCGTTTTCACAAGCCAAATCGAATTTTTCTTGCAAAGGCACAAAGGTCAAGTTGTACTTTTCTGCAATTTTTTTGGATACTTCGGCGCGCTTTTCCACTTCTGCGCGGAAGATATCCCATCTTTCGTCTACTGCTTCGCCGTGTGTCAGGAATGGCTCAAGAATGTAGATTTTTATGTTGGGAAGTTCCGCTTTGATTTCTTCGATGAGCATGGAATAGAGCATTTCAAACTTCGCTGCCGATATGCCGTTGTGCCAGTCCAGTTCGTGCCACACATCGTTTACACCAATTAAAACGGACAGATAATCGGGCTTTAAATTTATTATGTCGTATTTTATTCTGGCATACAAATCAACAACACGGTTTCCGCTTATACCACGGTTAAAAAACTCAAATTTGCCCGGGTACTTTGCGCCCATAGTTCCAGCAACTATTGTTGCATAACCGTTTCCGATTTCATAGCCGGAAATATCTTCAATTTTTTTGTTGCGCTGAGCATCTGTTATGGAGTCACCCTGAAAAAGAAATCTTTTCATTTTGTTACACCTCATATGGTTTTATAAATTTTTCACCCTCTGCTATGCTGTAGAACACGCTTTCTTTGGCGGGGGCACCTACAACCTTGCGGTCATTTACACAAGTTTCAAGGGAAATTGCTTCATAGATGTCGTCTTCTATGATATCAGAACAGTTCTTGAATTCTTCCATTGTAAAGTCGCACAAAGCCTTGTTGTTATTTATAGCATACAGCACCATCTTGCCTATTACTTCGTGTGCTTCGCGGAAGGGCATACCTTTTTTTACAAGGTAGTCTGCCGCATCTGTTGCGTTGGTAAAACCGCCGCCTGCGCCCTTGTACATGTTTTCTTTGTTAATTTTCATGGTTGTTATCATCTTTTCAAACACAGGTATGCAAAGTTTAACAGTGTCTATGGAATCAAAAATACCTTCTTTGTCTTCCTGCATATCCTTGTTGTATGCGAGGGGAATACCTTTCATTGTTGTGAGTATGCTCATGAGGTTGCCGTAAACCCTGCCTGCTTTTCCTCGTATAAGTTCCGCAACATCGGGATTTTTCTTTTGTGGCATTATGGAACTTCCGGTTGAGCAGGAATCGTCCATTTCCACAAAAGAAAACTCATTTGTGTTCCAGAGTATAAGTTCCTCACAAAAACGGCTGAGGTGCATCATACAAGTTGCCAGAGCAGAGGATAATTCTATAACAAAATCTCTGTCGGACACACCGTCTATGGAGTTTAATGTTATTGCATCAAAACCGAGTTCATCTGCAACCATCTGTCTGTCCAGAGGATAAGTAGTACCTGCGAGAGCGCCGGAACCCAGAGGCATAATGTTAGTTCTCTTGTAGGCATCATCCAGCCTTGTAATGTCTCTTTTGAACATTTCAAAATATGCCATAATGTAGTGGGCAAGAGTTACAGGCTGTGCTTTCTGAAGATGAGTATATCCCGGCATTATAGTGTCTGTGTGGTTTTTGGCAATGGATAAAATTGCTTTTTCAAGGCTTACGAGCATAGCCTTGATTTCACATATTTCATCCTTTAAATACATACGTATGTCCAGTGCAACCTGGTCGTTGCGGCTTCTTCCTGTGTGGAGCCTTTTTCCTGTATCGCCGATTCTGGAAATAAGCATTGTCTCAACATTCATATGTATATCTTCGGCATC
>JAZNJU010000030.1:0-4622 GCA_045578205.1 Clostridia bacterium
AAATCAATATTACAACAAACCGTTGAGACAGAAAAAAATCAGGATAAGCTTCTTATGAGCGAGCGGATTACGGTGTGAGTTCCGCAGAAGTCCCTGAACAATATGGACTGTTGAGGGCAGTGTTAAATGCACTGACGTAAGACTTGCGTTATAAGTCGGGGATATGATGGTATCCCGCTAAGGAATCCTACGGGATTTAAAGCAAGGTGGCACCGCGGAGTATATTCGCCCTTGAAAGCACATTTGTTGTGCGTTCAAGGGCTTTTTGTTGTAATGCTGAAAAATTACTTTTTATTTGGGAGGCATTTATCATGAAAAAAGATTACAAGGAGTTTCAGACCTATCTTAAGAATTTCCCCTCCAAGGATGGGTACTTTGGTGAGTTTGGCGGTTCTTTTCTTCCGCCCGAACTTGTGCCTGCTTTTGAGGAAGCGGACAGAGCATATGAAGCAATATGCCATTCTGCGCAGTTTATAAACGAACTTCGCAGAATCCGCAAGGAATTTCAGGGAAGACCCACACCCGTTTATCACTGTGAAAGACTTTCCAAGATATTCGGAAACTGTCAGATTTATTTAAAGAGGGAAGATTTAAACCACACAGGCGCCCACAAACTCAATCACTGCATGGGAGAGGGACTTCTTGCAAAGTACATGGGCAAGAAAAAACTTATTGCCGAAACAGGTGCAGGTCAGCACGGTGTTGCAATAGCAACCGCTGCTGCATACTTTGGTATGGAGTGCGATGTGTACATGGGTGAAGTGGACATAGAAAAACAGCACCCCAATGTTATCCGCATGAAAATGCTGGGTGCAAATGTAGTTCCCGTAACACACGGTCTCAAGACATTAAAAGAAGCGGTGGATGCGGCATTTGAAGCATATCTCAATGAGTATGACAACGCAATATACTGCATCGGTTCTGCATTAGGACCCCATCCGTTCCCCAAGATGGTGCGTGACTTCCAGTCTGTAATAGGCATAGAAGCAAGAGAACAGTTTATGGAAATGACAGGCATTATGCCCGATGCTGTCTGCGCCAGTGTTGGCGGCGGTTCCAATTCTCTCGGAATGTTCACTCCGTTTTTGGCAGACCCCGTGGATATCTACGGAATCGAACCTCTCGGCAAGGGCGAAAACATAGGTGAGCACGCCGCAACAATGAAGTTTGGAACAAAGGGCAGACTTCACGGTTTTGAAAGTTATCTGCTTCAGGATGAGAACGGCGAACCCCTGCCCGTATATTCAATAGCAAGCGGTCTGGATTATCCCGGTGTAGGACCCGAGCACGCTTACCTTAGAGACAGCGGACGAGTTAAGTATGACACAATATCCGATGAAGAGGCAATGGAAGCATTCTTCCTGCTTTCCCGTTATGAGGGTATAATTCCCGCCATAGAAAGTGCTCACGCAGTCGCTTTTGCAATTAAGTATGCCAAAGAACATGGAACAGGCTCAATTCTTGCTTGCCTTTCCGGCAGGGGTGACAAGGATATTGATTATGTCTATGAGAATTATGGTTGCGGAGAAAAGTTCAAACTCGATTATGATGTATAAATAAAACTGAAAAACCTGCTTTTTGCAGGTTTTTTAAATTTTATTAAAATAATGCTTTACAACTTTAACAAAATAAAGTATAATTAAAACATCAAAATTTTACCGGAGGTAATTTATCATGAAAAAATTATTGGCATTAACAATGGCACTTTTAATGGTTGCCGGATTATTTGTTGGCTGCGGAGACAAAGCAGAAGAAGCAGCAGACTATTCTGTATCTGTTGCAGACGCAAACATAGTTGCTGAAGCAGGTTCCGCAGGTGAAGAACTTGCAACGGGCGAAGAATTCTTCAAAGATGCAAATTTCACCCCTGTAGATTCGATGGCTAAAGCACTTATGGAAGTTTCTGCAGGAACAGCCGATATCGCAATTGTAGACTATGTTACATCCATCGGTTCAATCGGTGATGGTACGGATTTTGCTGATTTGAAAGTTGTAGAAGGCAAAGATTTCAGTCCTGAAGAATACGGTATAGCATTCAGAAAAGGCAGTGATACAACTGAAGCAGTAAATAAGGCTATTGCAGAACTTATGGCAGACGGAACAATGGATAAAATCGGTGCCGAATACAAACTCGACAAACTTCTCATCAAAGACGGAAAAGCAAACGAAAGCGAAGTTAAAGCAGGTGACCTTGCATACATAAAAGAAAAAGGCGAAATGATTATCGGTATTACTCTCTTTGCCCCCATGAACTACTATAACGACAAAAACGAACTTGTGGGATTCGAAACAGAATTTGCAAAAGCAGTATGTGAGAAACTCGGAGTTAAGGCTAAGTTCGTAGAAATCAACTGGGACGCAAAGGAAGTTGAACTCGAATCCAAGAATATTGACTGTATCTGGAACGGTATGACAATCACCGATGAAAGACTTGCAAACATGAGCATCTCTGTTCCTTATATGCAGAATAAGCAGGTAATGGTTTCAAAATAAAAAGAAAGTTTGGTTAACATATGAATAGTGTTCAGACAATAATATCATCCCTGTTTGACGGGTTCTATACAAATTTAATAATATTTGTTCTTACCTTGATTATGTCTTTACCACTAGGACTTATCATTTCTTTCGGCTCGAGAACAAAATTCGGACCGATAAGATGGATTACCAGAACTTTTGTATGGATCATCAGAGGTACGCCTCTGATGCTCCAACTTTTTGTTGTTATGTATGCACCGGGAATATTGTTCGATATTCCCATACGTTCGCGTATGACAGCGGTTCTTATTGCTTTTGTTGTAAACTATGCGGCATATTTTTCTGAAATATTCAGAGGCGGTATAGATTCTATATCAAGAGGGCAGTATGAAGCATGTCAAGTTCTCGGAATGACCAAAACCCAGGCTTTTTTCAAAGTTGTTTTGTTCCAGGTGGTAAAACGTATTGTTGCTCCCGTAAGCAATGAGGTTATCACTCTTGTCAAAGATACTTCTCTTGCCAGAGTAATAAGTGTTGCTGAAATAATTATGTGCGCAGAGCGATTTACAAAACAAGGACTTATCTGGCCACTTTTTTCAACCGGTATATATTTTCTTTTGTTCAACGGACTTCTTACAATTTTGTTCGGATACATAGAAAAGAAACTCAGTTACTTTGAATGATAAGGGGGTTGCGTTTTGAAAATACTTAAGATAGATAATCTTTATAAAAGTTTCGGCAAAACAAAAGTATTGAAAGGCGTTTCCTTTGACATGGAGGAAGGGCAGGTAGTGTCTGTTCTCGGCACTTCCGGAAGCGGTAAGACAACCCTTTTAAGATGTATCAATTTTCTTGAAAGATTTGAAGAGGGAAAAATTTATTTGGATAACGAATTGTTGTTTGACGGCAAATCTGACAATAAACTTTCTTCAGAGGAAATAAGAAAAAAACAGTTGAATTTCGGATTGGTTTTTCAAGATTTCAATTTATTCCCCCAGTATAATGTTTTGGATAATGTTATGCTCGCTCCCTCTTTGCTTGCCAAAGAAAGAGAAGATTACAAGGAGAATAAAAAGGAAATACTCGAAGAAATTGAAAATAATGCAAAGGATATCCTTGAAAGAGTGGGTTTGTCCGATAAACTTACGAATTATCCCTGTCAACTTTCAGGTGGACAGAAGCAGAGGGTATCCATTGCACGCGCACTTGCGCTAAAACCCAGAATACTCTTTTTCGATGAACCCACAAGTGCGCTTGATCCGGAACTTACGGGAGAAATCCTTAAGGTTATAAAACAACTGGCGTCTGAAAACGTAACTATGGTTATTGTAACCCACGAAATCGAATTTGCAAGAAATGTGAGCGACAAAATCATATTTATGGCAGACGGTGTCATCTGTGAGATGGGTACTCCGGAGGAAGTAATCGATAATCCGAAATTCGAAAGAACAAAGATGTTCTTAAATAAATCTTTAGAGAATATATAAATAGGGGGGACGCAAAAGCGTTCCCTTACTTATATGGAGGTTACTATATGAAAGTTATTCTTGTAAACGGAAGCCCTCACAAAGAAGGCTGTACCTATACTGCACTTTGTGAGATACAAAAGACTCTTTTTGAGGAAGGCATAGAGGCAGAGATATTTAATCTTTCAGGAAAGGATATTCTTCCTTGCCGTGCGTGCGGTGCCTGTGCAAAATTCGGACGATGTGTCATAGATGATGTTGTAAACGAATTTACCCAAAAAGCAAAGGAAGCCGACGGCTTTGTGTTTGGCACACCCGTGCATTATGCGGCGGCAAGCGGTAATCTGTCTGCGGCTCTCGACCGTGTGTTCTACTCTGCAGCAAAGAATTTTGCCTTCAAGCCGGGTGCGGGAGTTGCCGTGGCAAGACGTGCAGGCTGCAGTGCGGCTCTCGATCAGATAAACAAATACTTCACCATCAATTCTATGCCCGTAGTTCCCTCCACCTACTGGAATATGATTCATTCCGCAAGACCCGGAGAGCATATCAAGGACGCTGAGGGTGTACAGACTATGACCAATCTGGTCAACAATACGGTATGGATGGTCAACTGTATAAACGCCGCAAAGGAGAAGGGTATAGAGCATCCCGCTCCCATTAAAGAGGTTCGCACAAATTTCA
>JAZNJU010000031.1:0-9228 GCA_045578205.1 Clostridia bacterium
GTTCGCTACACTCTGACAATACCGAAATATCACTTATTGAGTTGTCGCTCAATGACAGCGATTTCAATTTTGATTTGTTTTCCAGACCATCAATATCGGAAATATTATTTTCATCTGCAAACAAATATTCCAGATTGTTGACATATCGTACACACTCCATATCTGTCAAATTATTTTTGCTTACATTCAAATATGTAAGTGTTGAAGGTAATAAATTGACACCGGAAATATTGTTGTTGTCTGCTATCAGTACAGTTATATTGCTGAGCATTGATAGTGAATCAAGACTTAAAATCTTGTTATCATTGATATACAACTCGGTAACATTTGTACATCCCTGCAATCCGTCTATGCTTTCTATACTGCTGTTACTGAGATCAAGAGTTCCCGTTATGCTCTCAAGTTCTGATGCAGTTATAGTTCCGTTATTGTCTGCATCAAGTGTCGGACGTGCTTTCTTAAGTGCAAGATAAAGTCTTTCATTTTCATTTTTTGTAATATCTATCTTCTCAATCGGTATCGATATAAATACATCATCACTTGCAGAAATTTCATCAGTCACATATACATTGACCTTATACAAGCCCGGCACCAAATCAATGTCAGTAAATGTATAAGAATAACTTCCGTCATAGTTGCTTTGGAAAGTACCCTGTCCAACAACTTCTGAATCAGAATTAACAAGTTCCGCAGATAAATCCAACTTATACGCAGGATTCGCATTACCCGAAACCTTGACAGCAGAGTCTGTCATCTGTGCATTTGCTGTAATTACTAGTTCAGTTTCGTCATCATAGAATTCAAGTTCTTCGTATCCATCTGCCAATACTTCTACTGTTGCATTTGCCAAAAGATTTGGGATAGTAACCGAAACACTTCTGTTTGTTGTTACAGTAGTCTTCTTGTCAATAAGATCAGAGCCTACGCTTTTTACACTCACATCAAGTGATGTGTCATCCGAAATACTTATTGAACCTGTAGCCTCAACAAGTATAACCGAAGAATCCACTACCATATTCATAACTATCTGTTCATTTATCCCGTCAAGGACTTTAATAACAAGGCTATATTTTTTTGAACTCACAAGACTTGGTAAGGTGTACGAAACATTATGAACACCATCCACCGATGTTATGGATTCATTTGTTATAATCTCGTTATTTGTAATGTTAGTTACAATTACATTGACACTCTTACCTTCCGAACATCTAATGGTTCCCGTTATACTCGGAATATATGTTTTGACGGAAATTGTTAAATCGGCATTTAAAAAATTATTTTCGGCATTTATCACTTGTTTGCCGTAATTTATGACACCACTGTATTTGCCAACACCTGCATTGGACCCTATGCTGTAAGTATATTGCCCCTTTGGCAATGATTCATCAAGAGAAAAAATAAATTCAAAACTGCCATCTGAGCCGGAAGCAACCTGATCAATATACAAAATATTGTCCGGCTCTCCCACCAAAAGTGTAACCTCACACGAACCTTTGGTGGTTTCCACCATTCCGCTTATATTTACAATATTGCCATTTGCCACAGATTCTGCTGTAATACCTGAAGCACATACCGTGAAAGACGATAAAATTAAAGTAAGTAAAGCAAAGATAAACATAATTAAAGATTTTTTGAATAATTTAAACATCTGACTTCCCCTTTCTGTTGTAAAATTATGTTGTTAAAAAAATGTTTTTGTTATCTTCTCCCCATAGACATCCCTCCTAAAACGCAATATCTACAAATTATACTACACAATTCTACAGATTTCAACGGATTATAATCGGTTTTATTAAAACATTTTTTCAAAAAAGGAGAATCCATGAAGAAAGGCACACGAAAAACCGTGTGCCTAACCTTGTTCTCTTTTCTATTCACAATATCCTTTTTCTTTTATAACATCGGCAACTTTCTGGGCAAGCGTATTGCAGAGCGTTTCGCCCATTACAAATGGGGACATGCCCGATTTTGCACATTTTAACACAACATCAACGTGCAAAAAGAGGCACGTCCCCAAACGGCCCCGTCCGTCCCCAAACGGCCCCTCTTCGGGATGGTTACGTTAAAAAAATGTACAACAAAATATTTTTAATAACGAATATAAAGTCACCAACAAAGGAGTTCTCTAAGAACGAAAGGACTCTTGTTTTTAGATTTTCTTTTTTTGTAACGTATTTAAATAGTGTTTTATTTTCTTCGACCAGTTCCGCTCCATTTAAATACAACAATTTGTTATTAAAAGTAACATATACAATTGAATCGTCTTCTAGTTGATATTTACAAAAAATAGTTCCATTTCCACCTTCAACAATATCTATAGGTTTTCCTAACCGCAACATTGTAAAAACAAAATCATCACCATAATTTAACTTTAAAAATGTCTCACTATTGTTGTTTCTCGGGCTTAAATATATGATTATTGATATAAATACAATGAACAGACAAAGAAAAATTATATTCCTCAAACTCTTTTTCATATTCCTCTCCTTAATTCACATGTCCACTATAATCATAACCAACATAATAGAAACCGACGAAACATTCATACATACCTCTATCGGCATTTTGAGGATTATATATTAAATTTCCAGAGTCATCAACGTTTCTTATTTTGGGGACGTGCCTATTTCTGCACGTTTTTGCTTTGCGTCTTTCTTCAAACGTGTAAAAACAGGCACGTCCCCATTATCGCATACCAACTCCGTTTTTCATCTAATTAAATTGTTATCGCAAAACTTGGACATCAGAATGTTAGAAAATTTGGTTATTTGAGAATTATTCGACAGTCTGACGTCCCTATCGTCTTAAGCAGTCTCTAAAATGCAATCATTTGTCTATTAAGGATTTCTTTTTTATCAATATCACAAAAAGAGATAATATCCGGATCATTGCAATTCAATTTTATTGTATTATACAAATTCTCATCTTTACAATATATTTCTATATTTGTACAATCTGTGCACATAAACACTAAATCACATCCGCTATGCAACATATCCATTCCATTTGAAATTTCTTTTACATTTTCGAGATTTTTAAATGCTTTACAATCAGAGAAAATTAAATAATAACTATCCTTTTGAATTACATTCCAAAAGTTATTCCCTTCAGTTATTCTTTCATTAAATAATCCTTGCCTACTACCATGTTCAGTTTTTATAATCACATCATCAACATTAATTTGCCAAATATAAGCCTGAACATTTGTGTTTTTTAATAACTTATAAATGTACTTTTCATATCTGTTTTTTATCTTTATGTCTAAACCATACATATGTATTACCTCCTTATGGTACAGGAATAAAATTCCTGGGCGGAAATATTAATCTACTGCCTTCCGAAATTATCCAATAAAGCACAGTACCAACTCCTATCCACACACTTGCTTTTTTAATTACTTTGCTTGTGTTTGATGATTTGTTTTCAGGGATGGGTTGAGCAGGACCTCGTTTACCATCATTCCAATTGTGTTCATGTGGAAATTCGTGATTGGCACCGCCATGATTATAATCTGTATCTTTTTCAGGTTGTCCATCTGGTCCATAATGTCTTTCTTGCTTTATACTTCCATCAGGATTATATAATTTACCTGTTGAATTTGGTTCTCCTGACAAAGGCAAACTTTTTGATAAAGCACTAGATATTGGGTATGCATCATCGTAAATTCCAGAAATATTTATTCGTTGTCCCACTTGTATTTTTGAAGGGACACCACTATAATTCATTTTTTGCCACGCGTTTGCATTACCAACTTCAGATAAAGCAATTCCTGATAATGTATCGCCATATTCAATTACAGCATAAACTTGTCTATTATTGTCTTTTTCAAGATAATACAATCCGCTTGGATCAATATATTTTAATGGATTTCCACCGCAATATACATACCAGTTAAGCTCATCTCTTGCAGGGTCTTCCTGTGTGAATCTTCTGTTTTGTGGGGCATAATACCTTGCTCTAAGATATATCAATCCTGTTTCATCATCGAAATATTCTCCTGCATATTTGTGACTGTTTTCCACAGTCTCGGTTTGAGATACAATCGAACCCCATGCATCATACTGATATGTGTTCTTGATGTTACCCGATTCGTCCACTATCATTACCACATCGCCGTGAGCATTGTATATGTAGTAATAATATGCTCCGTCAATTTTCTTGGCGAGCGGCACATTTCCTATGATGATTTCATCGTTACCCTCGGTTATGACATTGCCATTTTCATCTATGGAATATGCTGTGGTTATTCCGGAGGTTGTTTTTGAACTTCTTAAACCATCTTCCCCTATTTCATAAACCGTTTCAACGCCATTGACTTTGGAGTATACAAGTTTATCATTGAAGTCATAGGCAAACTCATCATCACCGCGTTTTATGAGGTTGCCGTTGAGGTCATATTCATACAGTGTTTCGGTGCCATTTTCAATTGTTTTTGTTAACCTGTTGTCACCGCTGTATTCATATGTCTTGACATAACCGTCATCCTTTGTTTCCTTAATCAGGTTGTTACGTCCGTCATACTCATATGTGGCGGTATAACCATTTTCCGTTGCAGTCTTTAATCTGTTAAGTTCATCATATGTATATACTGCGGACTCGCTTCCGGATACCGATGTTATGTTGCCTACACCGTCATACTCATATGAATATGTCTTTAATACGTTGCTTCCGTTTTTGGTTTCAAGTTTGATAATGCGGTTGGCGTTATCGTATGTATAGGTAGTTACTATATTTCCGCCGGGATAGGTAATGCTCTTTATGAGTCCGTCACCATAATATTCATATGCGAAATTCTTTTCATCCGCAGTTACTCCTGTCACTCTGTCTGCGGCATCTCTTGTGTACGTCCTTGCAAGTCCGTTTGGTGATGTTACACCGACAAGGTTCCCAATGGTATTGTATGAATATTCCGTAGTACCCAATGGAGTCACCTTGGAGGTTAGCAATCCCTTTGCACTATCGTAGTTGTAATCTGTAACGCCACGCTGTATACCGCTTTCGCTTCGGGTTATCTTGTCAAGTTGTCCGAAATGGTTATATGACATTTCGTCAGAAAGTGCACCTGCGGTATAAAGCGTATTGTTTCCTGAACCGTCATAAGAATAACTGTGATTTGTTCCGTCGGGTGCTACAGCATTTTCCAAAAGTCCGTCACTTCTGTAACTATAATACCAAGGTTTTGTCTTAATATCAAGTCCTAATTGACGATGAGATACAGAAAGTCCTCTGTCGTCAAAGGTTTCCGATATGGAATATTTGTCATCTCCGTCACCCTGTGTTGTCTTCCTGACGGAATTCCACGCGGTATAATCATAGGATATTTTGTTGCCGTCGGGCATAACTATACCGACAGGATTGTTAACTTCGTCATACGATATCTCGGTAATTCTGCCGTTGGCATCTGTAGTCTTAACAAGATTTCCAGCCAAATCGTATTCGTAAGATGTGGTCACCGCCGGTGACGAGATTCCGTTTGGATATATCTTTTCCGATATTTTGTTGCCGTATATATCATAGTTCTCTGTATAATGATTTTCCTTTGTTGTGCTTCCTGCAGGAGAAAAACTATACTCTGTTGACAAACTCTTATAGGATGCGTTTTGCTTGTTGCCAAGACGGTCTGTATATGATGTTACTCTGTCAAATCCGTCATAGCCAAAACTCATAGTATTGCTACCTGTACCATAATCCGCCTGGTTTTGATAACCTGTCAGGCGCATTGCATTGTCATAGATATATTGTTCTTCACCTTTATCGGTGTTTGCATATATGAGATTGCCAAAATCATCATAATATGTTTCTTCTGTTGTCATATTAGTTGAAGATGTATACGTGGATTTTGATGAAACATATACACGTTTTCGTTGCCTATACGCATACATATTGCCACAGGTTGCATTTCTCGTGTAATAAAAATATACATATGGATATTTAAGTCCGGTTTCCGAAAAATACGGAGGATAATACACATATTTCGGTCTGTTCCATTTGTCAAACTCATATTTTGTTACATTCCCCACGGAATCTGTATATTTGCATACATTTCCATACTTTGGTTCATATTCATAGGTGTTTGCACTGTATGTTCCATTTGATGTTCTGACAGATTCTTTGTTTGGACCCAAAGCATATTCGTCTGTATATTCATATAATGTTTCACTTATTCTTTCGGTATCACCGTTAGCCTCGGGGTCTGTAATATACACTCTTGATACCAACCACGGATATGATGAATCATATTCATAATTTGCCACATTTCCCTTTGCATCTGTATGCGAAGTAATACGTCCGAGGCTGTCTATGACATATTCTTCTTTTAAAAGGCTGCCCTCTTCCGATTGATAATATGTTTTTGACTCCGGTATATACATACGGTTTGAAAGGCTCTTGTATGTAGTTGTTACGGTTTTTTCTGCCGGAATTTCTTCATTCTCGGCTTCTTCCTCCGTAAGCGGAAGCGTTTCTACAACAGGAAGGCACGAGTTGTCATCATACATGGTTTTGTTGTAATATACTCTGCTTGTACCGGACACTTTTTCCGTCGTCTTGGTAAGTGTGGGAGATATCAAAGCATAATTATCTTCATATGTATATTCCCTAGTAACTGAATCTGCACCGGATACTGAACTTTCCAGACTTGTTTCTTTGTCCAGCAAATTGAGTTTGATTCCCCATTTCAGTCTGAATCCCTCATCAAATTCGTGACCGGTATATTCATACTTATCAATTCTTCCGTTTGGATTTGTTACCGTTACTATGTAGGAACCGCCGTCAGGATGCAAATACGAAGGTTCTGTATCAACATAGGTATTCATCTCAAAGTTGTATCCGGTATTGTCGGTATACTCCCCGGCTTTGTAGTTATATGTGTATATGTTATATGGTTCATTTTCCGTGTCGGTTGTTGAATCGATTACATCATATTTCTTTACCACACGGCACGAATCTATAAATCCGGTATTGTACTGTGTTGCTTCTGCGGTTGAACCGGCAGGTCTGTTATCGAGCCAGCGACGTACAACCTCGTGTTCAAAATATGTCTTACTGTTTCTGTGATCCACCATCTCAATCACAAGTCGTCCAAAAAATTTATAATACATTCCCAATTTTTCATGACCATATATAGAAGAACCGGAGCCGTCCATAGAATCATAGTATATCCAACTGTTATAACCATTGGCATAGCAACCACCAAATAAATAAAAGTGGTGTTCTGCCATTATGTCTTCATATTCGTCGTTAACATCATGTGTATACAGATAACGATAGTACTTTATCGTGGTTATTTCTTCACCGGAAGGGTCTTTGGCAGTAACATATATCATAAATGTAGGGTCTTCTTCATATCTTCCGTACAAATCGCCATCATATTCAAATTCAAGAGTTCTGCCTATTGTATCGGTAATTTTGGTTATGAGTGGCGTTTTTGGAGATAGTCTTATATCTCCGACATATATCTTATACTTACTGTTTACTGCTTTTATCCTTAATTTTGCCTTGACCGGCGTGTCATCAAAATCATAATCGTCAAGCGAGAAAGAACCATCTATTTGATGTATAACATCATATTCCTCGGGTGTGGCACTTCCTATAAAGATGCTTTCCAAAAGTGTAGAATCTTCGGAATACAAATCACAATACACCTCAAGAGTTCCTTCAAACGGACTGAGATTATCGTCCGAAGCCTGATAAAGAACGCTGACATAATATTCATTACAAAAATCATCAAGTTCTGCATAATAACTTTTGGCTTCCGAGGTTCTCTTCGTTGAACCGCCATTGAAAATTAATTGATTGTCATCGGTTGACCAATAACTTCCTGTAGAAAAGTTATTGCATGAATAAAAAGGGATAATATTTTCTCCGGGCAGATTGGTATAGTCAAATTTTATTTCGTTATCAAATCTGTCTTTTATTGCAAGAAGTCTTCCGTCTTTAGCAAAATACTCCATTGTATTATCTGGACGCTTAAACGAATATTCCGACCTTATACCATCTCTTGTATATGTGCGGTCCTTTTCTTTGAATCGTACGTTATCAGTATAGTAATTATCAAGATTTGTACTGTATATCAAATATCCGTTGTAATAGTCTTCCCCGGCTTCATTCTTGGTAGAATCTTTGTAATTGGAACGATAAGCATTACCCGAACCGTCATGGTAATATGCCTGATATGTTCCATCGTATTTTTTTCTGAGTTCAACAGAAGGAAAAGCAAATGACCATCCAAGACCAAGAGCATATCTTCGGTTAAAATACGTGGTGGGTTCAACTGAAAAATTTCCACCTGTGTTGGTTTTTTCCACATCTGCATGCTCGTTAGAGAAAAATCTTCCCAAGTTCAAGTCAAGCCCGTTTCTTCCCGGAAGGCTTATATCTGTATAACTAAGCTGAAGATTTCCGTCATACGGAGAAACATACTCACTACCGCCCCTGCCTTCCATATGAGGATTACGAACCCCATTTCTGAAAGATGGATTAGAAATCGCCTCAAAGTCGGTTGAAGAAAGTGACATTACAGTAGGGACCGGATCATCTGTTTCTCCTTCGGCATTCTCTTTTCCTACAGTCATGCTTCCCTGCGGAATACTGTTTTTGTCAAATCCTTCTTCGTCTCCATCTCTAACGGAAAATGTTGAAATTTTTCTTAGTTCCTTAGGCGGAATATAATCTTCAAAACTTCCTCGGTATTTTTTGAGTTCCACCTTTTCTGGCTCATCAATAATTTCGTCGTTTTGTTCCTGTATAATATCATTCTCAAATTCGGTTTCTTCCGCAAATACGGGTATAACCGAAGACAATAATGTCACAACAAGCAACAACGCTATATATCTTTTAAACATTTTCAATCGCCTCCTCATCAGTTGTTTCTTTGCGGCAAGTATACTTTGTTTACAGCATTAAACACAGATATACTGCTAAGTGATATGCTGTTGTTATCCAGATAAAGATTTCTGTATTTTACGTTTGGTATAAGTGTAATATTAGAAAGCATATTGTCGCTGAGTCTCAAATCCCTTAAATTTGTCAGCGAATTGAGCGAACTCACATCTGTAATTTCATTGTGCGACAAAGTGAGATATGTAAGTTCGCTACACTCTGACAATACCGAAATATCACTTATTGAGTTGTCGCTCAATGACAGCGATTTCAATTTTGATTTGTTTTCCAGACCATCAATATCGGAAATATTATTTTCATCTGCAAACAAATATTCCAGATTGTTGA
>JAZNJU010000032.1:0-5580 GCA_045578205.1 Clostridia bacterium
GAAGGTGCTGTAAAGCACATCTATTTCATTGCCGAGACCAAGGGTACAATGGAAAGTCTTAACCTCCGTCCTATTGAGCAGGCAAAGATTTCTTGTGCAAAGAAACTCTTCAACGAGATTTCTACCAGCAATGTGAAATACCACGACGTTGACAGTTATCAGAGTTTGCTGACGATAATGAATAAGGTATAACGAAATATTAGGAAGGATGACCCGTCATTATGACACGAGACAAGTTCAAACTTATACATAGTGAACTGATAATGCAGGTTCAGTGTATTGAGAGCGATTTAAAACTCATCTATGCTGGTATGCATAGCGGCGACTTTGAGGAGAACCTCGATATGCTTGAAAAGGCAAATCTCGGCACCGTAATTAAGAAACTGAAAGAACTCGATTATAGTGACGGGCATCCTGACCTATCAAAGCAAGACTATGCTTTGTTGGAGCAAATTCGTGAAATTCGCAATTATTGGTGTCATCAATGTTTCTTGGATTATATTTATATTCAAGATGATTACCAGCGAGAGCGAAAGTTCCAACAGGTCGCTCAAAGATTAAGCGAAGACGAGAATCGCACGTGGGATTTGCACGAGCACTTGGAGAAACTTCGCAACAAAATGTTGCGGAGATATAATAGAATTTAGTGTCGATAGGTAAGAAAGGAAATTGCTATGGACAAACGATATGCGGTAACAATACAAACAACCATTAATTCCGAAGCATTATCTGATGACCGCTTTCGTGTTAGAAACAATAAAATGAAGCGGTTGATAATTGATGGTTCTTCACCCAAAAAGAAGATTGTAAGTTTGATGGAAGAAGAACTCAATCAAATGCCGCACCTTGAAGAGGTGCGCATATATAATCGTAATACGCATTATGAAGCAGACTTTGCAAATATGGATGACTTTTTATCTTGGTTGAAGAACATTCCTATAATCAAAATGTGCGATATTTTATTTACATTCGCCAATAATTGCATCCCTAATATTGATTTTTCAATAGCGGAATACAATGAATGTAATAATCAAAAGACACCTAAACTTTTAGATTTGGAAATCAGAGGTTTTTTAAATGATGAATTAATCATAGAAAAATCCTACTCTGATTTTAAGCGTTTAGAAGACTATGTCAATTCTCTTGTTGACCCGTCTCATAACAAATTTTCTCCCAGTAATCCGTGTGTTAACTGTGATTGTAGATTTACTGTCAACGGTTGTGACATCACATCTCATTTCATTGGTGATAGGGACATAAATTTGAAATATTATAAAACGGATGACACACAGGTTCTTGAATACCTTGAGTATGAGAGAATTGGTTTCCTCACAATACGTTATGTGCTGGCGACTAACGAAGACGAAGAACTTGCTTGCACAGTTTACTCCTCTGCACTTGAAGCAATATCAGGGAAAGTAAGAGAAAGAGGCAATTCAGACGGTGAAGTATGGGAAAGAGAATTGAAGGATGCCCTGCCAGGGAACGGTTTGCCTTTTACAATTGAAAGATGTTATTTGCAACAAAACGTAACTGCATTAAAGGATTTGCTTAAACAATATTCAAACGACTTTCAAGCCACTTCGTTTGTTGTAATTGAGTTGATGTGTGAGAATACTCGTTATAGAGTAAGGTTATTAGAATATAAACTTTCGCCCTTTGGTGAATCTGTTATAGCATATGCAGCATACAAATATCGTGACCTTATTCCTCCACACGAGAAATGGACTTACGAAGATTTTGATGTGATTTTATAACAAAAGCAACAAAACCCACGGTGGCGAACCGTGGGTTTTGTCTTTTAGTCGAGCGATAATTGCAGTTTGATAGCATTTTGAAGTTTTTTTAAGGAGGTTTCCTTCAATGTGCCACAAAACTTACCTTGTTCGAGCAAGTCCTTCGGCAATAGAGTGAGTTGTTCTGCCAGAGCAAAACTTCTCTTCGGAAAACAATCTGCTTCAACCTCGACTTGTACTGGCAATCTGCGGCGAACGTTTGACGAAAAAGGCACACATTGTACCACAGGCGAATGAGCACAGGCGGCTGGATTTGCGAGCACTATGTAGTAGTGCTTTCCGTGATGCTGATGAGGATTATACTCGGTGTAAGGGATTTCTGCGAAAATAATTGCTCCGTGTGTGATTTTGCTCATAATTAAAAACTCCTTCTTAAATGTAAAATATTTGGATGTTTAAACATTCCTAGAAAAAAGTTTTTAAAGCAAGAAAAGTTAAATGCCCCAAACCTGATGCGGTTTGGAGCATAAAATCGGAGTCATAATTCTCGAATTATGGATATGTCCCATAACTGTCAAGGAAATGGACAAAACCCCGTATCCATAACTTATGGTCATAACTTCTGTGTTCGCCGTGCTCTCAAAAGGGTCGATTTTGAGATTCCAGTCATCTTTTCGACCTGCCTGTACGAGTGAGTTCCCAGAAGTGACATTGCGAGATTGATTTGCTCTTCGGAATAGACCTTGGGTCTGCCTTCCTTGAAGTTCGGATTATTCTCACGGGCATAGGTTTTGCCTGAACTGGTTCTATCAAGTATCAGTTGACGCTCGAATTCCGAGAAGGCGAGCATTATATTACGTAACAAAGAATTTGTCGGGGACGAATCTAATACCCCCATATTCAAAATATGAACCTTTACTCCTTTGTCGATGAGTTGGGTAATAATCTCATTGCCCTGTGTGATGGAACGGGCGAACCTGTCCAACTTTGTAACCATTAAGGTATCGTTCGGTTCTAACTCCGCTAATAGTTTATCGAAGTTCGGTCTGGAACATTTAGCACCTGTATATGCATCGGTGTAGATAATTTCTGCTCCTGCTGCTTTTAGTTCGGCGGTCTGGGTTTCCAAACCGTTACCATACTTCTCTTGACCTTTGCTGGATACTCTCGCATAACCTCTGACCATACATATTACCTCCTTCCTAATTCATTTTCGTCAACACCATAGATTTTGTAGATGGTGCGGGGACGGACTTCCTCTTTCTGAATGATGATGTGAGTGACTTCGGGTGGCAGAATGATATCTACCGTGCCACCCATGTGGGTGGGCAAGACATAACCACCGTCCTCCATCATTTCATACTGCAGGACCAAAATTTTCATAAAAATCTCCTTTCTGTTTTTATGTAGGAGTGCCGCTGGCACGGCACTGCATCAGATATAGATAAAGGAGAAATATGGTGGGCGGTTGGAGGATGCCCACTGGAAAGTTCTACACACACTACCTTGCTGCCAGACAAGGGAAAAGGATTAAAAGGTCTACAACAAAGAAAAAAAGACCTACATACAATACTTCTGCCAGAGTTTTGTATGTAGGTAAATGTCGTAATATGTAATATTATGTTGTGCTTCTATTATAACAAATTCTTTGCTTGGCGCCAATACCTTTTTTAAATTTTCTTATAATATTTTCCAACCACCCATCTTTCGTGATGCTTAAAAGAGAATTTATTGCCTGTGAGCGAAATGATAGTAGATTTTTTGCAGATAATTCTTGGGCAATGATTTTCATTCGCTCTTTTATAGAATTATGGCACGAATGGTGGTCGGAAAGAAATAATACCCGTGGTTCCGAAAAACCACGGGTATTATTCGTTTTTAGCAAACTATCAAAATCCGCTTAAACACTGGGGTTTATGCGATTTGATTATTTCCCACTTTCGCGGATAGCAGCCTGCGCGGCAGCCAAACGAGCGATCGGCACGCGGAACGGCGAGCAGGACACATAGTCCAGACCGATCTTGTGGCAGAACTCGACAGAAACCGGGTCGCCGCCGTGCTCACCGCAGATACCGCAGTGCATGGTGGGACGGGTCTTCTTACCGAGTTCGACAGCCATATCCATCAGCTTGCCAACACCGGTCTGATCCAACTTAGCGAACGGATCGTTCTCGTAGATCTTGGTGTCATAGTAAGCGGACAGGAACTTACCGGCATCGTCACGGCTGAAGCCGAAGGTCATCTGAGTCAGATCGTTGGTACCGAAGCAGAAGAACTCGGCTTCCTTCGCGATCTCGTCGGCGGTCAAGCAAGCACGCGGGATCTCGATCATGGTACCCACTTCGTACTTCAGTTCCACACCGGCGGCAGCAATCTCCGCATCGGCGGTCGCTACGACGATATCCTTAACGAACTTCATTTCCTTCACTTCACCCGTCAACGGGATCATGATCTCGGGAATCAAGTTCCAATCGGGATGAGCCTTCTTCACGTTGATGGCAGCGCGGATAACCGCCGAGGTCTGCATCTTCGCGATTTCGGGATAGGTGACAGCCAAACGGCAACCACGGTGACCCATCATCGGGTTAAACTCGTGCAAGCCGGAGATGATGTTCTTGATCTCAGCAACAGTCTTGCCCTGAGCCTTGGCCAGCGCTTCGATGTCGGCTTCCTCGGTGGGAACGAACTCGTGCAGCGGGGGATCCAAGAAACGGATGGTTACAGGGCAGCCTTCCAGCGCTTCGTACAACTTCTCGAAGTCACCCTGCTGATAGGGCAGGATCTTCGCCAAAGCGGCTTCGCGCTCTTCAACGGTGTCGGCACAGATCATCTCGCGGAATGCCGCAATACGATCGGCCTCGAAGAACATATGCTCGGTACGGCACAGACCGATACCTTCAGCGCCCAACTCGCGAGCCTTCTTGGCATCGGCAGGCGTATCGGCGTTGGTGCGCACTTTCAGCGTACGGAACACATCCGCCCACGCCATGATGCGGCCGAACTCACCGGCGATCTCAGCATCCACGGTGGGGATGATGCCGTCATAGATGTTACCGGTGGAACCGTCGATGGAGATGTAGTCACCTTCGACATAGACCTTACCGGCCAACTCGAACTTCTTGTTTTCCTCGTCCATCTTGATATCGCCGCAACCGGACACGCAGCAAGTACCCATACCACGAGCAACAACGGCTGCGTGAGAGGTCATACCGCCGCGGACAGTCAAGATACCTTGAGCCGCTTTCATACCGGTGATATCTTCGGGAGAGGTCTCCAAACGAACCAGAACGACCTTCTCGCCGCGCTCGTTCCACGCCACAGCGTCGTCAGCAGTGAACACCGCACGACCGCACGCCGCACCGGGGGAAGCGCCGAGACCCTTACCGGCGGGCGTTGCCGCTTTCAGAGCCTTCTGGTCAAACTGGGGATGCAACAGGGTATCGAGGTTACGAGGATCGATCATTGCAACAGCCTGCTTCTTATCGATCATGCCCTCGTCCACGAGATCGCAAGCGATCTTGAGTGCCGCTTTCGCGGTACGCTTACCGTTACGGGTCTGCAGCATGAACAGTTTACCGTGCTCAACGGTGAACTCCATATCCTGCATATCTCTGTAGTGGTCTTCCAAACGTGCGCACACATCTTGGAACTGCTTGAACGCCTCGGGGAACTTGTTGGCCATCTCAGCGATCGGCATCGGCGTACGTACGCCGGCAACCACGTCTTCGCCCTGTGCGTTGGTCAAGAATTCGCCCATCAGGCCCTTCTCGCCGGTAGCGGGATCGCGGGTAAAGGCAACGCCGGTACCGCAATCGTCACCCATGTTACCGAACGCCATCATCTG
>JAZNJU010000033.1:0-10586 GCA_045578205.1 Clostridia bacterium
CCGGCGCGCTTTAATTTTTTATCATCTATGGTAAATCCCATGGGACCCACAAGGTGAAGTCTTGCACCTGTCACTGCACAGGTTCTTGCTACATTGCCTGTGTTCTGGGGTATTTCAGGTTCTACCATTACAATATTGAAACTCATATTTTTACTAAAATTCCTTTCAGTATACAGTATTGCATACATTATACCATTTTTATACAGATAAATCAAGAAAAAAGAAGAGTTTGCGGAGTATCTTCGGTGTTGTTTATAAAAAAATGTCAATATCTATTTGGATTTTTTTCAAATAGATATTGACATCAGTAATTTAAGCCTTGTTTTTTTGTCTGAATATATTTATTCGCTTTAATGCTTCTGTTATCTGTTCAATGCTGTATGCGTATGATATTCTCACATATCCTTCTCCGCCTTCTCCAAATGCAGTTCCCGGTACAAGGGCAACCTTTTGTTCTATTAACAGAGATTCACAAAATTCATTTGAGGACATGCCGCTGCTTTTGATACACGGAAAGACATAAAACGCTCCCATGGGAGAAAAACAGGGATATCCCATCTTGTTGAGTTCATCGGTGATAAACTGCCTGCGGTTATTATATTCGCTTACCATAGTGTTTATTGCGTCGGTACCGTTTTTCAAGGCTTCAATTGCGGCGTATTGGCTCGCGGTGGGGCAACTCATGATTGCATATTGATGCACTTTGGTAAGTTGTTTTATAAGAGTTTTGTGTCCTGCAACAAATCCAAGACGCCATCCGGTCATTGCAAATGCTTTTGAAAAACCGTTTATAACAACCGTTCGCTCTTTCATGCCGGGGATAGATGCTATAGAGGTGTGCTTGCCCTTATAGGTAAGTTCTGCATAGATTTCATCAGACAAAACCATAATGTTATTCTTTATTACGATTTTCGCAATTTCTTCAAGATCTTCTTTTTCCATAATTGCCCCCGTGGGATTATTTGGGTAGGAGAGTACAAGAAGTTTGGTTTTTGGCGTAATTTTTTCTTCAAGTTCTTTTGCAGTAAGTTTGAAATTGTTTTCAGGTTTTGTTTGAACAGTCACAACATCAGCACCTGCCATAACTGCACACGGTTTATAGCACACAAAACTTGGCTCGTGTATTATAACCTCGTCGCCTGCCGAAAGGATTGTTCTCATAACAAGGTCAATGGCTTCACTTCCGCCAACTGTTACCAATATTTCTGATTTATCATAGTGCAGATTAAACTTTTCAAGGTATTTGCTTATTTCTGCACGAAGTTCTGTAAGTCCGGCGTTCGAAGTATAATGGGTTTTCCCTTTTTTCATAGAAAGAATTCCTGCATTTCTTATGTGTTCGGGTGTTATGAAATCAGGTTCACCTACACCCAGTGAAATCGCATCATCCATAGTATTTACGATATCAAAAAACTTACGTATTCCCGATGGTTGTATGTTGGATACGGTAGAGTTGATAAAGTCTGTTATTTCAAAATTATTATTTGTTTCAGAAATTGTGTTCGTCATGTTGTAACCATCCTTGTTTTAAATACATTATATCTTCGAATTATATACTGTTTTGAGAGTGCAGTCAAGGGTAAAACCAAAAATAGTTTGTTAAATATACATTTTGGGCAAAAAATATACGGTTTGAACACAAAAAATCAAGGTGAAACAACAAAAAAATCGAAATTACAATTTTTCTTGTATGATTTCCCACACTTTGCTTATTTCAAGTCCCCGTCTCCAACTTCCAACCCCTGCAAGAGAGTATTTGTTTGCAAGTTCAACTCTTTTACCGATGGTATCTGTGTTTTCAAGCCAGAACACACAGTCTTTTCCGTCTTTTTTCCAAGATATTTTGTATTGACCGTCATCTTCAAGATAGGTGTAGGTAACATTATTTGAGTTTATAAGTTCGTATGCGGTTTGCATACTTATCGCTTTGGAAGAAGTTACCTTTCCGTTTTTGGTTTCAAAATATCTCATGTAAAAGGGGATACCCAGCACAAGTTTTCCTTTGTCAACTTCCACAAGTGTTCTCTTTATGGATTCCTCCGTCCAGTCGAGACTTGCCACGGAACCGGGTGTTTTGCTTGAAGCGTAGTATTCGTCATATGCCATAAGCATTACGTAGTCGGTGTTGTCATTTAGTGAATCTCTGTCGTAACACATAGACCAGTTTGCGCTGGTGGGTTCTTTTCTTGTTATGTCCACCGATACAACAAGACCCAATTCGTGGAGCATAACCGAAAGTTCTCTTGCGTGTTTAGTTACAAGGTATCGGTTCTTTTCGTATATGTTTTCGAAGTCGATGTTTATTCCGTCTATGAGGTATTTGCAGGCGTATTCCGTAAGATAGGATATAGCGGTTTGCCGTGCATCATAGTTGTTGAGAAAACTGTGAGATGTCTGCGTTGAAAAATCGGTTTTGTATATCGGCCACACTTCATAACCGTTTTCTTTGGCGTAGTCCATGTATTTTCTGGTAAGGGAATTGTAGAATTTAATATCTCCGAGCAAGGCTTTGCTTTCTACCCCCAGATTTTCCCTCGACAACTGGAAAGATGAGGGCGATACGACATTCACTCCCTGCGGAGCATAATCGGGAGGCGAGGAATAAACCTCCCATGTGAGGTTTATTTTTTCGTCTTTTTTAAGTGACAGATTGTAGTTGTAGACATACAGTTTTTCACCAAAGCGAATCATATCAACTTCGTGAGTGGCAAGGTAGTGCCTTTGTCTTGTGCCGTTGGCATTTGTAACAACAAATGTTATACCGCCATTGAACACGGCATTTGCCAGGTAACCGTCCGAGGTGTAGGAGGTGAGGGTGAGTTTATCCGGGATTTTTTCTACTTCTGTGGAATTTGCCCGTATGCTGTTTTGCGACACGAGTTTCAGTTCAATTTCGTCCAGTGCTCTGCCTGTGGCAATGTCTTTGTTGAGTGAAACGGATTCTGTTTCGTTTTTTATGAATTCCTCACTGAGTTTCACTGCGTCATTCCTGTCTATATCTGCTTTTGCTCTCAAAAGTCTGGCGAGCATCACCGCACATTCTCCGCGGGTAGCGTTATTCTTTGGTTTGAATGTATTGTCGGAAAATCCTGTTATAATCCCTGATGACAGAGCAAGTTTCAGTTCATTTAGGTAGGGATAGTTTTTGCCTATATCTTTGAAACTGACACTTGTCGTGTTTCCTTTTGGCAAACAGCGGGATATTATGAGCATAATTTCTTCTCTGGTGATTTTCTTGTCCGAAGAAAATGTGTTTTCGCCTGTGCCCATTATGATTCCTGCGTCAAATGCCGCATTGATTTCCGAAAAAAACATATGTCCTTTTGGTATGTCGGAAAAAGTTGCCCGATTGTCCGATTGAAGTGCCAGAGTTCTGGAAATCAGTGCGGTAAATTCACCTCTGGTTATGTTGCTGTCGGGGTTTGCTTTACCGTTTGAACCTTTTAGTATTCCTGCGTTTATGAGTGTTTCAATTTCGCTTTCTGCCCAGTGGGAATCGATGTCGCTTGCAAAGTAGTTGTTGTAGGAGATTGCTTTTGGTTTTGGAATGTTCGACAGTATAAAAACCGAAGCAACCATAAGAGAAATCAGTTTTTTTGATTTCATGGCAGTTTAATTCCTTTCACATATTCGGGTAGCAAAAGTAATTAACGAAATAATTATAACACAATCTGATTTTGGGATATAGTATAAATATTTTCATTTGACGCCTTATTTTGACAAATTTCGCTCAAATTCTGTTGTACAATGAAATAGGAGGGGATAGAATGAAAAAAATAATAATACTTTTAATCTCTGTGCTTTTGATGTCGTCTTGCACGAGAGAAAAAATATATATTCCCGACGGTGTTTCGGTAAATGGCGGCGGGGAAGTATATGTCACATTCCCCCAACTTGCCGAGGGAGTCTGCGCACTTTTTGAAACCTCTGACAACAAGGATATTCTGGTTGGATGCTCGGATTCGGGAGACTTTTCGGCAGTCTATGAATTTTTAAAGAGAAAAGATGTCACAGATATACACTCCATTATACTTTTGTCCGACGGCGATGAGTATTCGGGAGGTTTTCAAAATCTGATTGCAAATGTCAAAGTGTCGGAGGTGTATCTTGGCGAATATTCGGCAAACATAGATAAATACAAAAATGCGTGTGCATACAATTCATTGGAAAAATGCGATTTGTATCTGGCAAGTGAGGGAACAAGAATATTTGAAGAAAAAGGTCTTTCTATAGATGTTGTGTCATCTTCAAAAGAGGATGGCAAGGCAGTTCTGTCTTTGTACATTTCCTATGGCGAAACGGCTGTTTTTTTTGAGGGAGACGGAACACTCGCAACCGAAGTTAAAATTGCCAAAAATATGGCAGATAACATTAAATCAGATGTATTTGTAGTTCCACATTGCGGAGAAACGGAACTTCCTCACACGGAAATTCTTGATGAAACTAAGCCTGAACTTGCTGTAATCCCTGTGCATGGCGAAAAATATCCGTCTTTTGGAAATGTTCGAAATTTACTGGATAGGGGCATAGAAGTTTTGCAAACAGACATCAACGGAACAATAACAGTTGTTATGGACGGAAAAGATTTTAAAAGTTACAGAGAAAGATAACAAGAGGGTAGTCTCAAAAGTGAGATTACCCTCTTTCAAAAATTGAAAACCTAAAATGATATTCCCCAATTGTATATGAGCCAAGGTGATTTTTTATTTTCCTTACAAAGGATATATCTCATAGTGTAAGTGCTTGAATGGTCTCTTTTCATTAATTGAACACTATACGTTGAAACTTCTGTTACTTCAATACCTTTCAAGTAGGAAAAAGTGATTTCATCATTGGGAATTTTTTCTATATGAATTACTTCGTAATCAATATCACTATTAATTTTTATGTTTTTATACTTCGGAGCAAGAGTTAGTTTTAGCAAGTGCTTATCACTATTTTTGAGGAATTGAAAATAATTATCTAAAACCGTATCTGCAGATAATGACTGCCTTGTTGCAATGTATTTCTTTGTTTTTAAATTTTCGAACACGGTTTTATAAATGACACTGGCAATTAAGAAGATTACCAATATAAATACAACAGCATACTTAAATTCCTTAGTTATTTTAAACAACTATTTCATCTCCTTTATCCCTCAATGTGATAATATACATATTTCCACTATAATTGGATGCTTTTCTTTCTCCTTCAGGACCTGAATTTTGCATGTGCTGTTGGGGACGTGCCTCTTTTTACACGTTGATGTTGTGTTAAAACGTGCAAAATCGGGCACGTCCCCATTTGCACCGTACCCATTTGCACACGTGGTCGTTATTCAAAATATTCACTTTTTAATATTAAAGTCTTATATTTTTCAATTGAGTTAAATGTATCTAAGATATCTGCTTTTACAATAAGCGAAACCAATCCAAATAACCAAAAATCATCATCTTTTGCTAAATTAAGAGCCTCAAAAACTGCTTCAATAAGATCCTTTTTTGGAATTGTAATTAGATAATTGGTGATTTTATCTACACCTGGCCAATTAATATCTTGGTAATACCCTAAAATTGCAACTAAATTATTTTTAACAACATTATATGGTAATTCTATAAGTAACTCTGCACATAACTCCCAAATAAATTTATTTGGTGTAGGGAATATAAGCCATGTTGGATTTTTTTCGGCACATGACAGTATTTTTTGTTTAATTGTAGCAGTTGGTTTTTGTTGGTATAAATACAAATGCTTTAAAAATTCTTTGATTTTCATTGCGTAACCACCTTTTACTGCTTGGATGCAGGCATTTGGATAGAAATAGATTTCAGTAATGTTGTTAGATAGTGCGGTGACTCATTTGCATTTACTCGTGCTGTTGGGGACGTGCCTCTTTTTGCACGTTGATGTTGTGTTAAAATGTGCAAAATCGGGCACGTCCCCATTTGCACATTTGCACGTCCCCATTTGCAAACGCCCTTGTCCTGTCCCAAACGGCTCCTTGTCACTCAAGTGGTTCAAAATAATATTTACCACTATTTAGTTTCACAGAACCTTTTATATCTTTTTTTGTTCCATCAGACAATAACAAGGAAAATGTAGCAGTTATATTATCCTCTTGAATGACTTGTATATATCCTTTGTTAATGGTGAATGGTTTGTTAAATAAATGATTATAATAATCACTGAAAGCGTTTTTTATTGTTACAATTTCAGGAAAAGTATTTAATTTTTCCGTACCGCCAATTTGATCATTACCATAGGTTTTTATCTTATTTATACATCCTTGGTTTAAATCAACATATATGCTACAGTATGCAAATCGTTCAAAAGTGTAAAATCCATATAAATCACCTATATTTTTAAAATAAATCAGTTCCAAGTTGCCGTTAGATAGTGTTTCAAAACTTTCTTCGGATGTTGCAGAAAAAATTATTGTTCCCAAATAGCAATTGGGCAAATATTTTTGTGCTACTTTTCGGGTTTGCTTTTCTATTTCTGCCAAAGTGGTATTATTAGTTATTGAATGAGTTACCATATGTGTTTTTGTTGGCATTGTCCACTCAGTAAAATAACTATGTATTATCGCTAGAGAAAAGTATAAAACCAAGCAACAAATTAGAGCCGTTAAAAGTTTTTTCATGGTAGCACCTCATTATAATAGTCAAAGAAAGCGATTGTGTATGCAGTTACGCGTTGGCCATATCCTGCTGTTGGGGACGTGCCTCTTTTTGCACGTTGATGTTGTGTTAAAATGTGCAAAATCGGGCACGTCCCCATTTGCATGCACGTTGATGTTGTGCTAAAATGTGCAAAATCGGGCACGTCCCCATTTGCACGTCCCCATTTGCACTGAGTGAAATCATCGGTTGTTGTTTAATTATTGTTTCGTCAAAAATCTAAGATAATATATTATATATTCAACATTTAACAGCAACACAACTATATCAGAAAAACAAAAGTTTTTTATTGATTTAATAATCAATATTAAAACTCCACACCCAACTAAAAAAGCAACAATTCCTGATACAATCATATATTCTGGTCTAAAAATATAGAAAACATATTTTAATATTCCCATTTCAGATGTTGTATATTTTCCAATAGTCATATATACCGCTTGAAAAAGGATATTTATAATAGTAATTATATAAAACACTTTTCTCATCATATAAATTCTCCTCAATTAAACCAATCAGACCAAACCCATCCTTTTGGCGTATTTCCCCACTTTCCCCAAGGTGATACATCAATATCAGTGTGTTTTTGTGCCTGTGCCGGACCATAATAATTATATGCTATTGGGGACGTGCCTCTTTTTGCACGTTGATGTTGTGTTAAAATGTGCAAAATCGGGCACGTCCCCATTTGCACTTTTGTCCGCCCCAAGTGTTGTGACGTCCCCATTGTCCAACAAGTGTCTCAATTCGAGAGTTTTGTTAAATTGATTTCCAATATGTTATAGAGTAGTTTTAAAACCTCATATTTGGAAGCGGTTTTTTGTGGGTTTAGTGTAGGTGATAAAACTGTATGCATTTGACCTATGTTTTCATCATATTTGGAAATATATTCCATATCATAAATCAAATGTATATCCATAGTTTTATACGATGGTAATGCCCACAATGAAACTTCTTCTGCGTCGTGATAGTTAGACAATGAGTAGGAGGTGGGTTCACTTACGTCGATTAAATCGAGAAATTGAGCCACTCTTGCAACAATCACAACAAGTTCTTCTCTTGTTATGGTTTTGTTTGGTTCAAAAGTTTCATTGGTCGTGCCTTTAACAATACCATTTTCATATGCTATTGCAATTGATTTGTAATAAGGTGATTCAGCAGCGATGTCATTAAAGGGTATTTGGGGATTTTCTTTTGTAGTACATCCCAAAAATTTTATGACTATATCACAAATTTCTGCTCGGTTAACGGTTGCATATGGCAAAATCGCACCCGCATCGTCGGTTTTGATAACTCCCCTGGAAAAGAATAAATTGCAAAGAGCAAAGGCATCACTATCTGTACAATATTTGAAATCGTCGGAAAATTCTGTTTCTTGTACCCAAAAAAACTCTATATCTCTGTCTTTGTCATTTTCGGAAATAGTACCCCACATTTGACCATCAGTATACCCGCAAATGGGAATAGGAGTTTTGTCGTCTGAAAATCGAAGGCATACTAGATCTTCACAGGAGTAATTCTCACCATATATTTGCTCGAGTTGGGGAGATGGAACCGATTTTTTTATATGCATATTACAGGCAAATATGTTACCAAATTTTAAACAAGAAAAACACAATATAAATAATAATGCTAATTTTTTCATTGTTGCTTCTCCTCCATTGAAAAATCAACGCCAGTTATTTATATGTTCTACGATTAAAGTACTATGACTAATAAGGGTTGTTGCAAAAACTCTGTCAGAAAGATTTACATCTTCCCCCCATAAAGTCTGATTTGGATCACTTGTTAAAATATGTGGGAATTGTGCGTAATTATTAGTACCAATTATGTGATTGGTAACAGTGTTTCTGGCATCATAGCCCATCTCTTGCCTAAATTGTTCTTCGACAGTTATAGCAGTGGCTTCTTTGTATTGTCTTTGAACATATTCAATAATGTCATTTTTAAGAGAATCATTAGGATCGGTAAAAGAGTATAAAATACTGTCATCTAAACCAGATTGTTTTGTATATGCGTGAGTTAATTCATGAATAAATGTTGATGTGACATTATCGTCATCCACAACACTTCCAATATTTATATCTCCATTAGTGTAACCGCCAGAAAGAGCATCATTTACTTCAATACCGCCAATTATTTTGGATTTAAAATTTACTCTAACATAATTATCATCGTTGGTGACAAAATAGTTTATTAAATTTCTGGCAACTTCAGAACCACCTTCAATTTGGTGTCCTTCCTCATATACAATAAAACCACTATTTTCATCATAACTATATCCAGAATCACCCGTTGCTTTTATTATTTGATTCACTAAAAAATCTGCTATTTTTGCGTTACGAGGTTGCATTTTCATTCCTAACAAATCCACAAACATAACAGGATTTCCACTACAATACACATACCAGTTGCTACCGTCTTTTATTGGATCTTCCGTTAAGAATACACCAAGTTCTGTATCGTAGTATCTGTTCCTAAGGTACACAAGACCTGTCTCATAGTCCGTATACTGTCCTGTGTATCCAAAGGGATTTACTGTGTAGGTGTTATCTCCTGTGGGGTTTCCGTATGCGTCATATTCATACTCTTGGCATGTACCGTCTGTATGCATGAGTTTTGCCACGTCGCCTCTTGGTGTTGTGGCGTAAGTCTGCATAGTACCGTAGTTTGTGCTGTTGGGGACGTGCCTCTTTTTGCACGTTGATGTTGTGTTAAAATGTGCAAAATCGGGCACGTCCCCATTTGCATTTTTGGGACAAAAGGGGACGTACATTTTTTGTCAACTTTTGTCCTCGTCCCCTTTTGTCCTGCTGTCGGTGTCCCTATCTCTTGTTATTTAACTTGAAATAGCAAAATTCTATGTGATGATTGATTTTTTCTCTGGGAAATCCACATGCGTACAGTTTATTATATATATTTAATGCACTTTCATAATCTCTAAGACACAGGTAGGCATGAGCCTTGCCAAGACGTGCTGATGCTTGATTTGATGGGAAACATTCGCTTTGCGTGTAGTAAAAAAGTGCTTTTTCGGGATTTGCTAGTTTGATATAGCAATTTCCTATATTTAGGTTGTAATCTGAAATATGTTCGGGATTGGAACATAAATTCAACCCATGTAAATAAACTTCTATCGCTTTGCTTTCATAAAACAAATTCTCATAACATCTGCCAAGATAGAAATAGACCTCCTCGTTGTTTGGATCCGTTTTCGCATCTTTTTCAAACAACACTGACGCTTTTTTAAAATTACCATTGCTAAACAGTAACTTTGCTTCTTGTTTGTATTCATTGGGATACATTTTCTTCACCTTTATTTTTAAGTTTAATCAGATTTTTGTTGTAAAACACATCTGTATTTTCAGGGTTTTTTTGCAATGCAAGTTCGTAATAGTACATGGCCTTTTGTGGATTGTTGGTTTTAAAATAGCACAAACCAATATTGTTGCAGTACATAGAAACATCCTCGTCACACGAACTTTTAGCAACTGCTTGTTCGTAAAACCTTATTGCTTCTGCATATCTTTTTTGTTTTTCAAAGTATACTCCCAGATAAAAGTAACAGTCGTCATTTTGAGGATTCATCAGCAAAGCAGTTTCCAAAAAAAACTTAGCAAGTTCGAATTTGTTTTGCAATATGTATATTCTTCCCAAATTGTAGTAAATAGTTTCCCAATGTGTTTTCTTGGATAAATCAAGAAGAATGTTTTCCGCTGTCACATAGTCCCCAAGTCCTATGTGACAGCATGCAATGTAGTTCGCATTTGTATTTGAAGGGTTTAATCTGAATGCTTTTTCAAAATATTCTAAAGCCTTTATAAAATCTTCATTCTCATAATGCTTTTCGGCAATTTCAAAGATATCATAATATTCCATGTAAGACACCTCCTTTGCTATTGGGGACGTGCCTCTTTTTGCACGTTG
>JAZNJU010000034.1:0-19881 GCA_045578205.1 Clostridia bacterium
TCCGTCAATTTGCTTTTTAGTCATACTTGACTGTAATTCATACGCTATAGAATATATGAGTTGAGATCTTCTTTTCCCACTATAGTTTTTTTCATATTCTAGCAACTGTGATTCGATTCCATCCCAAAAACAAAAGAATTCTATAGCATTTCTTTCTATTGGTAGCATATTATCAATTTCTTGTGCGTACACAGACATTGCATTAGTAAGACAATATG
The DNA here is from genome assembly GCA_045578205.1 of Clostridia bacterium. Taxonomy (GTDB): domain Bacteria; phylum Bacillota; class Clostridia; order UMGS1810; family UMGS1810; genus RGIG8748. Next base: position 219 of record JAZNJU010000034.1, read on the forward strand.
TTCTAAGAGCTTTTATGTAGCCGTTTAGTTGGAGATCTAGTATTTCTGTACAATCTGGATCCATCATATACGAAAATGTACTCTTTTGGACCTGCTTTTTTATGTTATTTATATTTTCAGCAATTTGTTGTATATTCATTCAAGTAATCGCTCCTATCTTAATTCTTACGAGAATTATACCACAAATTTATATAACATTCAATGAATTATGAATAAAATATTGTTTTTGTGCAATAATACACTTGCAATAATCTTGATTTCGTGATATAATGTCAACATATAAATCTTGTTTCTGTGTAGGAGGCAACTATGAAAAGGAAAATTTATGATAAATTATCAGATTGGAAAAACACATCAAAGGGCGATACTGCACTTTTAATTGATGGTGCTCGCCGTGTTGGCAAGAGTTATATTGCAGAAGATTTTGCAAAAGAAAATTACAAATCATATATTCTTATTGACTTCAACAAAGTTAATGAGGATGTATGTAATTTGTTTGTTAATTATCTTGATGATTTAGACACCCTTTTTATGTACCTGTCAAGTTATTATAATACCAAATTGTATGATCGTGAAAGTGTTATCATTTTTGATGAGGTACAGATGTTCCCTAAGGCAAGAGCTGCCATTAAATATTTGGTTGCAGATGGAAGATATGATTATATTGAAACCGGTTCTTTGATGTCAATCCGCAAAAATGTAAAGGACATTACTATTCCATCGGAAGAAAGACATATTCGTATGTATCCAATGGATTTCGAAGAGTTTTTATGGGCAATGGATAATGAAATGCTAATGCCTGTTATTCGAGATTGCTTTGAAAAGAAAAAGCCTATGGGACAGATGCTCCACCGTAAGGCTATGGATTATTTCCGTCAGTATATGATTGTAGGCGGTATGCCCCAAGCAGTTGAGAAATATATTCAAACCAGAGATTTTGAAGCAGTTGATATTATCAAACGGAATATTTTAACACTATATCGCGAAGACATTATGAAACATTCCGATGGTAACGAACTTGAAATTGAAGCAATTTTTGATGAGATTCCGGCACAACTTTCTAAACATGAAAAGAAATTCAAATTAAGCGATATAAAACCTTCTGCAAGAATGCGCGAATATAAGCAACCTTTTTATTGGCTTGACGATGCAATGATTGTTAATACTTGTTACAATTCTTCGGAACCCAATATTGGTTTAAAAATGAACATGGAAAGAAAAACTTTAAAATGTTATATGGCAGATACGGGCTTGCTTATAAGTCACGCCTTTGACGAAAATGGAATTGTCAGTGAAGAAATCTATAAAAAGTTACTCTTTGGTAAGTTATCTGTAAACTCCGGTATGCTTATGGAAAACATTGTGGCACAAATGTTGACTGCTGCAGGTCACAAATTATATTTCTTTTCCAAATCCTCAAGAGAAAAAGCAGAAGATCGAATGGAAATAGATTTTTTAATTGCAAAAAGCAAAATTACAAATAAGCACAACATATCACCTATTGAGGTTAAATCTGGAGATAGATACACACTGTCATCTATCAAAAAATTTATAAACAAATACAGAGATCAAACTAACATTCCATATGTTCTTCATATAAAAGATTTAAAAGAGGAAAATGGAATTGTTTATTTGCCATTGTATATGACAATGTTGCTGTAGCCTTATCTTTGTTTAATGTATACTATATTTTGATGAGATTTTCACATAGCATCAATAAAGCATCAAAAGGCATAAGATCCGGAAGAGCAAGTAGCACAAACGGCTCAACAGCGGGAAAGTTTTGAACGGTCTTTTTTACATGACATGCCCTTCAAAACCGCGTGAACGTGCGAGGAAAGCAAGCGTAACGAAGCGTCTTGAGTCGTCTTTTCATTTACAGTCTCTGCATTTGCCCTTTCAAATTCATAATACGGTTAACCGAAGTTTCTGCACTTGCCATTTCTAATGTATACGATGCGTCGGGGCAGAGTCTCCACGAGAGCATAAACAGTTCTTCCATCGGGATAGTACCTTTTTCTATCGTACTATGCAAATCTTTGGTACCGTCATTGTTATGTATGTGGAAATGGCTTACAAAACCCTCGCAACATTTTATCCATTCCAATACCGGAACTTTAGAATATACATTAACGTGACCGACATCAATACAAATTTTCAGCCGTGAATCACCTACACCTTTTACAATATTCAAAAGTAATTCCGGACTTTCTTCCAATGTGTTTTCCAAAGCAATATCAACTGTTTTGGGAAGTTGGTTTATAAAGTCTTTCCAGAATAAAACTGATTGTTCAACATACCACTTAGGATAATAGATATAAGGATTATAGCCACCATGTATAATTACTTTTGAGGCTTTATACCGCTCAGCAAGTGCAACAGCCTGTTTATAGCGAAAATATGCCAATTCTCTTGCTTTTTTATCTATTGCGCAAGGAAAAAGTTCATTAAACGGCGCATGTAACAATCTTCTTTCTATACCATCAAGTTTGCATATGAGTTGTCTGTCTGTTTCTGCAAACTCATCATCAATATTCCAGGCTGTGCAAAAATCAGATATTTCAATCCCAAGTCCGTATTTTTGCGCTGCATCATAAGCATCAGATGCAGTTGTTGATATATACAGTTTATCTAAGTTCATTTATTCGCTCCTGTAATTTATAGTGCTGTTTTCAAACTTGCAAACTATAAATTCTCCATTTTGTATGTGATAATCATAAAAGCCTGAGCCTTCTTTACAAAACTCTTCCATAATTGCCATTATCACACCGCCGTGAACCACAAAAGATACAACGGATCCGTCGGGAATGGTTTTTACAATTCTGCAGAAAGCCTCCGTGCATCTCTTTTTAAACTGCTTTATATCCTCGCCGTTCGGTATCGGCAAAGTGCACATAGAGTCCACCCACACTCTGTAATCTTTGTCCTGTGAAAGTTCCGAGGCGTTTTTACCCTCAAAGGCGCCAAAATCCGTTTCTCTCAATTCATTCACCACGGTATATTTGCAATCGGGGAATATTATCTCCGCCGTCTGTCTTGCCCTTTTCATGGGGCTTACAAAAATATGTTCCGACGGAAAATTGTGTTTTCTTAAAGACAGCGCTTGATCTTTGCCCACATCGCAAAGAGGCTCATCTGTTGTGCCGATATATCTTTTTTCAAGGTTGCCCTCTGTTGCACCGTGGCGTATAAAAATCACTGTAATCATATCGTCACCCCAAGATATATTCCGAGAGTACAAAATAGTTCAAAAAGTTGAAGAAAGAATCCTGCCGTATCTCCCGTAACTCCTCCAAAGGCTTTTTTTACCCATATGCAATATATTAATGTCCAGAGTAACCCCATACCGATTGCAAAAGCACCCGATACAGGTGATATTATTACCATTGCAATGCCCGAACATAGAGCAACAATCGGCATGGTTATATTTACTGTTATCTTCCGTGCAGTTTTTGTATAGGACGAAAGCATGCCGTTTTCCCTTGCACTGCGCATGTTTACGGCACAAAGAGCCGACATACTTCGCGACAATATGTACACGGGGCAAAGTGTCACAAGGGCACCTAACGAATATACTTCATACACAAGCGCCATATTCATAATAAGATATATCGCCATGTATATTACTGCAAAGGCTCCTGTGTGAGGATCGGAAAGTATCTCTAACTTTTTGTCTCTCGGTGCATGAGATGAAAGAGCATCTACAGTATCCATAAATCCGTCCATATGTATTCCGCCCGAAACAAGAAGCGGAATACACACCGTAAGTGCCGATGCGAAAAAAACCGAAAAATATGCGCCAAGTCTTGCAATAACAAGAACAAGTGCACCGCATATAACTCCCGCAACAGGGAAAAAGCAAATGGCATATTTCATATTCTTTTCATTCCACTCAAACTGGGGAACGGGGATTATACTGTATGTAGATAACGCCACCATGAGCGATTTAAAAAATGTCATTTTCTTCACCTTTTTCATACACGGCCTTTCCGTCTGCCATGTTGATGCAGACGGAAGCCTCTTTTTTTAGCCTTTCGTTTATGTTGTTGATACTGTCAACATACGTAGCGGTTTCTCCCTCGTAGTCCGAAGAAACGATGCCCGATATTGTAACAGCCACCACAAGTGCACATCTGCCTGTAAGATTTAATATATCCTCAAAAACCCTGTCATGTCCTCTGCCTTTATCAAAAAGGTTGTTTGCAACAAGATTGGAAACGTCCTCCAACAAAACTGCAGAATCTTTTTCTACGTTACATTCAGAAAGGCTGTACGGAACTTCAAGTGTAACAAAGGAGAGGTTTTCCCTTTGTTTTTTGTGCTTTTGTATCCGTTCGCGGTTTTGTGCCGTTTTGGCAATCATGGTTGCAATGTAATAACGCTTACCCGCACTTTTTGCAACAAGATTTTCTGCAAAAAGACTTTTTCCGCTATCATTTGCTCCCGAAATAACAATTAATTTTCCCATATGTTCTCACTCTGTCTTATTTCATCAAGATAATTATCATCTATGTCCGCCTCGCTGAATGTTGCCATATTGTTTATAACGGCGCAGGCGGCATCAACAATCTGAAAAGCCAAGGGGCATCCGCTCCCCTCTCCGAGTCTCATGCCGAGGTTAAGAAACGGCTTTATGCCGATTTCCTTTATGGCAATACTGTATCCTTTTTCAACGGAATCGTGACTTGCTATAAGATAGTCCGAAACATCAGGGCACAATCTTACCGCACAAAGAGATGCCACAGCGGAAATAAACCCGTCTACCACAACAGGTCTTCCTGATGCTGCGCCACCGACAAAGGCTCCGCACATGGCTGCAATATCAAAACCTCCCACTTTGGAAAGCACATCTATAACATCGTTTTTGTCGGGACAATTTATTTCTATTGCTTTTTTTATAATCTGTTTTTTCTTGCCAAATGTTTCGTCCGTAATTCCTCCGCCCCTGCCCGTAACAGCCTCGGCATCATAACCCGAAAGAACAGAAAGCACAGCCGACGCGGTGGTGGTATTGCCTATACCCATTTCACCTATGCCCAGAATGTCGCAGGGAGTGTTTTTGGCAATTTCGGCTCCTGTAAGAATGGCTTTTTCCGCCTGCTCTCTTGTCATTGCAGGGCCTCTTGCAATGTTGCCTGTGCCATAGGCAATCTTTCTGTCCAAAACATCGGGGCAGGAAACCTTGGCATCAATTCCCACATCGCACACGGTAATACCGCAACCAAAATGTTTCGCAAGAACAGAAGCACCTGTTTTGGCCTTGGTAAGGTTCACGGTCTGCTTAAATGTAACATACTTCGGGGCACTTGACACCCCCTCCTCCGTTACGCCGTTGTCAGAAGCGAAAACAAGCAAGTGCTTTTTTTCTATGTTATTGTGCACCTTGCCTGTAATCCCTGCAAGTTGTATGCCGATTTCTTCGAGCATACCGAGACTTCCCGGGGGTTTGGCAAGCATTTGCTGATATTTTTTTGCTTCGTCCATTGCCGTCATGTTTAGCGGCTTGACAGAATCTATTAATGTATCAATCATTTATTCACTTCCTAACGATATATACCGTATTTGAGTTTTATACGCTCAAGTTTCTGTATAACTTTCTCGCCGAAAATAAGATTACATACCGAAGCAGAACCTGCATGGATTAAATCATACAGTGCACCCGATACATAGTAAATTTTAAGAGTGTTCCAACTAATCTCGGGATTTCCGGGAATACCTGCGGTGCTTATCATAGTAAAAATATTCATAAGTCCGCCGTATATAATAAATGTCACAAAAAAAGTAAATGCCGTAAGGGTGATATCATCCACAGGAAGTCTTTTGCGCTGAAGCACAACACCCATCAGCAGCCCCGCTGCTCCGAAGACATAGAGCCTCCATCCGAAAAACGTGGCTTTGTCCGAGGGCGGAAAAAGAACATAGGACAGATACGCTATTATCATTGCAAAGGCAACGCACATGGTAGGTCCCATGACTGCGGTAAACTGCCTTGACTTTTTCTTTTCGAGATTATCGCGATTAAAGGTAAGTCCTGCAAGAAATCCAATAAGTCCCCAACAGAACATCTGCCACGGACTCCATGGTCCCTGTCCTGCATAGAAGTTAAGCACAAAACGTGACAGAGCACCAATAAGAAAACCTGCTTCGGGTCCAAGAGCGATTCCGCACACAATTATTATTGCGGTGCCTGCCCTCAGAGGTATTGTGACAGAGCAGACAAGATGTGCACAAACCGCCACGGCACACATCATGGCAATGAGCACAATTTCGCGTGCCTTGGGTTTTCGGCGTTCGAAAACCATAAAAAACGGCAATATGGTAAGAACCAAAACGATAAGACTTATCATAATATAGTTTCGGTCTTTAAAAAGATATGCACCGAGTGCAATTACTATGGGAATAGCAAGTAAAATAAGAACTGCCGAAACAGCGGTGCGCTTTTTCATGGCTAATTTGCTTTCTTCATAGTCTCTTCGCATCTTTTTGCCACCTCCTCCCAGGTGATTGCATCGGGAAACCACTCTCCCGCAATACGGTTTGCCGATGTGGTATAGAAACTGTTTCCGCCAAAGAACTCACGGGGAGAAGCACACGATACAATCTCTCCGTCAAAAAGCATGGCGCAACGGTCGGCATAAGAAGCCGAAAATTCTATATCGTGGGTAACCATGAGAATTGCTACCCCTTTTTTGCAAAGATTTTTCAAAATATCTGAAAAGGTGCGTTTAAAAAGCGGGTCAAGTCCCTTAGTAGGCTCATCCAAAAGAAGAATTTGGGGTTCTAAAAGCAGAAGTTTGCCGAGTGCAAGACGTTGCTGTTCACCGCCCGAAAGATCGTACGGATGAGAACTGCTCAAATGCTCAAGTTCCATTTGTGTGAGCATGGCACACACGCGACCATCTTTCTCGGATAGTGAAAAAGGAACAAAGCAAAGTGCCTCCATAAGTTCTTCGTACACCGTAATCTCGGTAAAAAGCGCCTGCGGATTCTGTGGCAAAAAGGCAATTCCAAGCGACAAGAATTCCTTGTCCGAAAGTTTTTCTATCCTTTTACCCAGTATTTCTATACTGCCTCTATCGGCTTTTAATGTTTTGGTAACAAGTCTGAGCATGGTAGTCTTGCCCACGCCGTTACCCCCGAGAATTGCCATGATTTCCCCTTTGTTTACATCGAGGTTTACTCCACGGAGCACATCGTCACCGTTTTTGCTGTAAGAAAACCGCACTTCCTTAAGGGAAATTGACGGGTTCTCTTTGGGCTCTGTTTTCTTTGAGATTATATGTTCTGTCTGCAACGGAGCATCACCGAGACATTTGGAAAGAAAAAGTCGGCCCTCCCTTACGGTAAGAGGGCATTTTCTGTCTGTACCAAGTGCCGTTGCTATCTTGAAAGCCGACGGCAAACCGCGGAGCATATCTTTGCACTCACCGTTATATATAGTAAGTGCCGCCCCTTGCGGAGTATCATTTATACAAAGTTGTCCTTTGTCCATCACAAGCACTCTGTCCGCCATTGGAAAAAGTTCCTCAAGCCTGTGCTCCGAAATAATAACAGTTGTGCCGAGTTCTGTATTGATTTTCTTTAATGTGCCGACAAATTCCGAGGCGGAAATGGGATCAAGTTGACTTGTAGGTTCGTCGAGTATGATTACCTTTGGCTTCATAACCATGACAGATGCAAGATTAAGAAGTTGTTTCTGACCGCCCGAGAGTTCATGCACACTCCTGCGAAACCAGGTCTGTATTCCGAAAAAACTTGCCATTTCAGCCACACGGCGCTTTATGGCTAAGTTGTCCATTCCCAGACTTTCGAGTCCGAATGCCAGTTCGTGCCAGACCTTGTCGGTTACTATCTGATTATCGGGGCTTTGCCCTACATAACCAATCTCCGAGGCGCTCTCCCTTTTGGAAATATCCTCTATTTTCTTACCCTTGTAGGTAATGGTGCCGTCCAATCTGCCGTGAGGTGCGAGGCTTTTTTTGAGGTGTCGCAAAAGTGTTGTCTTTCCGCAACCCGACCTGCCGCAAAGAAGAACAAATTCACCCTCGGTCACAGAAAAACTTATATCCTCAAGAGCCATTGCGTCACAATCGGGATATGCAAAATTAACTTTTTCAAACTTAATTATTTTCATCTTCTCATACCTCGTATATCACAAACTATCGGCAAAGACATAAGAACAAAAAATGCCAAAACCCCTATGCCCCACCCGAGAGAAGCAGGCGGAATTACCACGGCAGGGTAATAGTAAATATTTGTATAATCCATAACGCAGGCAAGGGTGCATATAATCCCCAAAAGGATGAATGATGCCAAAAGCCAATATTCCGCTTTTCGCATACGATACAGGTGGAAACTTGTCCTCCCCTTAAGTCCGTATCCTCTTGCCTCCATGGAATCGGCACTCTCTATAGATGCCTCCAGCGACCACGCTGTAAGGATGGAAATCTTCTTAGCAAACAAACGCACACGGGCAAACATACCGCTTCCCTTTGCACCCCGTCCCATGGAACGCTGTGCGGCACTTATCTCGCTGTAGCGGTTTTTGAGAAGCGGTATAAACCGCAGTACCATGGAAAGCGTCATGGCAATTACAGGCGAAAGTCTGCCGAAAAGATAGATGAATTTGTCCTCGGTAACTACCGAATTGAAAGTGCTGAACCATATTACAACAGTTGTAAGCATTACCCCCTGCACAAGACCGAAAATAATTGCCTCCAGGGTTATTCGGTTACCGTTTAAATAGAAAAGTACAGTAACACCGTTGTGTACATTGAGTGCATTTAAAATAACCGTAATCGCAATTACAGGCACCAGAATGAGCGCGTTGAACTTCAGCGCTTTTCTGCCTTTCAAAACCACGGAATAAACCCATGCTCCCACAAAAGACAAGGCGAGAAATACAGGGTGATTTGAAAACATGGTAAAGCCTATGATTACTGCAAAGTATATGAAATTTATTAAAGGATGGCTTCGGTAAAATGCTCCGCTTTCACCGATACCGCAAAATCCTCTTTTGTTTTCTACCATACTGAATTATCTCCTACATCCAATCCCAAATCGCAGGTGTACAGCCACACAACAGCATCGCCGTCTTTTACCTCGCAGGATGCACATCCGTAATTGGGAAACTTGCCGTTTACCTTGTACATCCATCCGCTTACGGGTCCTGCATCCATTTCGTAAAGATAGTTTATTCCCTCTATGTATTTACCGCCGTACACACCGTCACTGCGAAATTCCATGTGGATATTTTTTTCTTTTGTTGCACGATACAGAATATCAAAAACACTTTCTCCGGGAGTAAATTCCATTTCGTACGCCTCAAGAATTATACCATCTTCGGGTACATAAGGCGCCACTGCAGGGTTTTCCAATTTTGAGGTATCTGCAACCGTGTCACATCTGATTTCTATTGTACATATGTGTTCGCTTTTAATCTCAACTGTATCTGCAGGAGCCGTTTCTTCCTTAGTTAAAACGCTCTCTTCCTCTTTTTTGGCATAATCGGAAACATCCGCTTTTTCGTCCGATACAACCTGTTTCGGAGTTTCCCGGGTGCTTTGAACAGGCGATTTGCTTTTATCATACTCATTTGGAAACTCTATGCGGACATTGATTATTGCCACAACCGTCATAACCAGAAAGAGCGCACAGATAATAATACCGCGTATTTGTTTTTTGTTCATTTCAATGCTCCTGTTCCGCTCACAATTCCGCACAGCGGTGAGATTGGTAAATCTTGGTGTATTTTATGTTTTACGAAATTATCCGCTGAAGCCGTTTTGTTTTCATAGCAGTACAGATATCCTCCGTCGTTATACCAGATAAGGGACCCATCCGATGCCAGAGCAAGACTTTGAGAACAATACTGACTTCTGCCAATGTTTTCTATGGTTTCATACCTTGCCTCTGTCTGCCCCTGACCATCAGAGATAATCCATAGTTCAGAAAATCCGTCAGCATTTGGTGAGTATGGCACCACATAGATATATACCTGCCAATTATTGCCCTCATTTGCATAGGCTGTAGAAACAGCCGCACTCCCTTTGGTGAGTACGGGAACAGAATATATTTCTTCCAGAGTGACAGCATCTAACACATGGAAAGGCTCATTGGAGCCCATTGTGTGACCGCCGCCGCCAAGGTAGAGCCGACCTTTGTATATAACGGGCGTTGACTGTGTCCCTCCGCCCTCCGCAGCGGATATCCACTTGCATGCAGAGGATTCCACAGGCACTCCGTATTCGCCGAGTTCATACGAAAAGACCGCCGCGTGATTGTCGGGGTGATTTGAAGTTACATACAGTCTGCGTATATCCTCATTGTAAATGATGGCAGAACTGATACGGTATCCGTCTCCGATACTAAACATATTAACTTCACCATTCTTACAGTTTACCACATTAACAATGTTGTTGCAACCAAAGTAACAGTAATCACCCACAAAAGTTGCACCGTTGAAACTGAACCCGTATTTGCCTTGCGAAGATACAGACCATTTCATTTTCTTTACTTCGTCTGTACGGGATGGGTCTTCATCCTCGGACGTAAAACAGGCGTAAATGCCGTTTCTGCCGTAAACACCCGTAACAAAATAACCGTCATTATACATAATGGGCGATTGCATCTGTCCTGTTCCCACAGACTCGGTTACATAGAGTTGCTTAAGAGTTTCGGCACTGTACACCCGAAAGAAACACCCTTTTATATCAATTCCGTCATCGAGATTATCCTTTTGGCACGGAACAAATATCTTTCCGTCGCCATAGGCGATATTTACAAAAAACTGATTTATAGGGGCACCGTAAACTCTTGCACTTGCCACTTCTTCCCCTGTGGAAAGTTTTAATTTCCTTATGTGCTCCGAACTGTAGTAATACACATATTCACCCACAACAATGGGAGCACCGGGCACATCTGTCCATGTGTTTCCCGTGCTTTTCTCCCAGCGGAGAGATAAATCGCTCCCCCGAACTGCACCGAATCCGTCCGAAAGTCCCTGTCGGTTTAATTCCCCGAGAAACTGTGGCCAGTCGGAAGCAAAAGCGGTCACCGATATCAATTTCACGATTATAAACAAAGCAAAAATTAAGGTGACTCGTTTTGTTTTCATTGTATTATTCCTCCATGTTTGTAATAAAACGCATGAGCATAACTGCAACTTCTGTTCTTGTGGCGTCGCCTTTCGGATCAAGAATATTATTTGGTCTGCCTGTTATAATCCCCTCTCCTACCGCCCATTTCAGAGCATCATTTGCCCAGGGGCTCACCTTGTCGGAATCGCAGAAATTGTCAAGATCGCCATAACTTCTTGCAGGTATATCAATATGTTTGAAATAACGGTACAAAATTGTTGCTGTCTGTTCTCTTGTAACTTCACCGTCGGGATTGAAGTTTTTATCATCAACTCCGTTTGCTATGCCGTTGGCATTTGCCCACGATACAGCATCAGTGTACCACATGCCGTCATTGACATCTGCAAAACTGCTGTCAGCGTATGTGTCGGGATTGTCTGCCAAACGGTAAAGCACACACACAAGCATTGCCCTTGTCATAGCATCGTCAACGCCGAATTTTCCGTCGCCTACGCCGTCGTAAAGCCCGCGTTCAGCAACAAAATCTATGTACTCTTCACCCCAATGTCCCTTGGCATCAGTGAATTCTTTTTTGTTTTCTTTGGCAATGTTTTCGCCATTTTCTTCTTCGTTGTTATCTTCAGATTGTGTATTCTTGTCCTTTTTATTGACAGAAGAACCCCCGCCCGTACTGCTTACGGTAACTTTGCATGTCGTGGGTGCAACAGGTGCATCGTTGTAACTTCCCCACTTAGCCTTACCGCTTACTTTGACGGTATATGTGCCCTCATCCGAAAAACTAAGATTAAACTTTCCGTCCTTGTCCACAGAAGTTGCCATATCTTTCAGTTCATTGCCGTTTTTGCCGTACACGGTGACGGTTGCACCGTTTGGCGCATGCAGAGCATCGTGGTTGGCTGTGCTTGCCATAAGGTTTAACCCGTTTACCCGAAGTGTTATGTCTGTATTAACTTTGGCAGAATAACTGTCATCATCAAACCATGTAAACAGGTCCGAATAAAACTCACCGTCTTTTCCGATGATAGCCGAAATTGTATCACCGTCTTCTATGGTATCCTCGGTGGATTTTGCCCAACTGTAATTTTTCGCATAAGCAAATGTAGTATCGCTTGAACCCCAGAACTTGGAAACCCAGCCGTTTACTCCTCCGCCCGAGATTTCCTTGTATCCTGATTCTCCGCCCGAATAACGCTCACGGTGCAGAGCACGGAAAGCATCGCCAATGGAGTATTTGCCGTCCTTGTCTTTGTCATATACCGTTATTCTTTCATTCTGTACTACAATACTGTCACCTTTTACAAATGTCATATATACCTTGATAGAATCGTATTTATCCGAAAAACCTCCGCCGTTATTCCCACTGTCTGAGCCAATATTATCACTGTCATCTTCACCATTATCTTCGCTATCTTCTTCGTTATCTCCGCCAATATTTCCACCGTCTCCGTCTGACACGGGTATGGATATATCGGGCAAAGTGCCGAGATAACAGTTTATGTTGTCACTGGTTGTGTTGTTGGGCGGTATAATGCCGAGTTTTTCGTAGTGCGAGCCGAGAAGATACGGCATAAATCCGCCCACATTGAAACTTCCGTTTGAGAGAGTGAAATACTCTTTCTCAAAATCCTCGGGGACGGTAAGTTCGCCGGACGATGTAACCTGACTGTTGGAATATCCCGAACCGTCAAGGCTTGCGGAAACAAAGTTTTCCACCGTACGTTTTGCAGGATTTGAAGAAAAGGTGTATTCACCCATACTGCCTCTGGTGTTACCTGCCATTTTACCCTCGTAACCGCTTACTCTGGAATAAACCACAGCGCAGGATGTATTGTATATTGCCATGCGGTTTACAGGCGCAAACAGATTGTCAAATTCAATTTTTATCTTTTGACCCGGAGATACCGTGGCACTTTCGAGCGGTTCGCCGTTTACGGTGACATTAACCTTTTTTGCTGTGATAACCTGATACTCCGACTTTCCGTCTTTGGTAAGTTTTACGATATTTCTTCCTGTTGTAAGAGGCACGGTTATACTTCCGTCTTCGTTTGGTGCAACCGCCTCAAATCCGTCAAAACTTATGGTTGTATCCGTAACGGTCGGGTTAGATACAAAAACACTTACGCCGTCTGTGGCAGGAGTAAAGGTGTACTTTCCCTTTTCGCCTGTATAATAAATTACATCAAGTTCAGCATCTATATACTTGCCCGATGCTTTCTGACCCGTAGCCTTGTCCTCATTTATCGTCATTCCCGTAGTAAAACCGCTGTCGTCCGCACCTACGGTTACAACAAATACACCTGTGTTTTCGGGCCATATTGCACCATAGAAATCGTTGGGTGCAGACATATAGTCACCCAAAGCACCCGCCGAAAGACCCGCCTCGTGATTAAGCGTCATGGCATCGTAGGTAATCATAACAATGGCACTGCCCTCGCCCACGGCGGTGATTTTTCCGCTTTTGTCAACGGTAATTACATCGTGGCTTTCCAGACCGTCTTCGTCAATCACCGTATAGTGAAAATCGGGCTCTGCATAGTAGTAATTGCCATTCATGAGCCAGTCGGCATTGACACCGCGGTAATTACGCGTGGCAATAAGATTGAAAGTATCGCCTACACCAAGTTTCTTGTATCCTTTTGCATTTACATTTGTATAGATATCTGCCACATTTCGTCCGCGGTTGCTCTCTGCGTTGCGGTCAAGAGTTGTACGCCCCTTATCACCCGACTCTATCTGTTCTTTTGTGATTGTAATGCCTTGGGCGTCATTCTTGGTGAATGTGGCAACATATGTGACATATTGATTACAATTTATGTTGTCCTCGGGCACACTTACGCGGTATTCATACACCTTGCCGTTTGCAAGTTCATATGTGGCGGTTTTTGTACCCGAAGCAAAGTCTGTATCGGTGGTTTTTACAGGCAGTACCTCCTTGGGTGCAATGCCCTGCACCTGTGATGCCTCACTTACGGTAAGGATAGCAAAATACGGATATGTAAACACGGTTCCTTTACTTACAAGACTTATTTCTACCGATGTGTCTGAAAGGGTATAATTTTCGAGTTTGCCCTCTTTCCACTTTGCTTCATAATCCACGCTCGGTGTGGCGGTGATGTTGTATTTTTCACCGCCGAGGAGTAGATAATTGTTTTGGCTTCCCGATACGTTTAAGGAAGAATGTGTCAGCGTTACCGAAGCATTGCCGTCAATCTCATCCCCTGCCTTTACCGTAAAGGCGGGTTTTATAATAACGATATCGTTGTTTTCGTCCGATACAGGCGCACACATACCCACACCGTCAGCACGCCATGAAATCACACTGACATTTACAGGCACCTTAACCGTGTATACATTGCCCTCTGCACTCGTTGTAAGTTCTGTGCCCTCTTTAGCGTCCGATGTGCAGTAGAATGTTGGAGTACCGTCTGTACCCTGTATAGTTACCGTCACATCGTAGGTATCGGTGGAATTATATACAGTAAGTGTAACTGTGTATTTTTCGGAAGATACTGCATTGTAATTGTCCCTGCCATAGAACTCTAAAATGTGCTCACCGTTAACAACAGTCTGATAAGTGTAGACATTATTTTCGTCCACAACGGCATCTACAGGCTCTTTCCCGTCAACCGAAACAAGCCAGCCTGTTATACTGTCATCGTCATCGGGGTCAGCAAATATACCGTCAAGGTCGATTGTATAAGCCTTGTCGGCAGTCATACTGCTTGTTGATGTTGATTCCTGACCTTTTGCAAGCACAGGAACTTCGTTTGCTATTGCATAACTTATTGTATAAGCGGTGTAATTATTGCTTATTGCTCCGGGCTTAGCATTATAGAGATACGCAGTAACCTGACCTGTACCGCTTTTCAATGTTGCTGCATAAATCTTTGTGTCATTTATCCTGTTAAACGAATTAGTTGTAGACAGTTTGGGGTACCCGTTATTTTGTGTCAAATCAAATGTTGCCGTGATTTTTCCGTCTGCAGCATAGGTACGGGGCACACTCACCTTAATGGTGTTACCGTCAAGATATGCCGTGAGCCCATCTATTTCCCTGCCGTCGGCATCTGTAAACATTACATGATTCACACTTCCGTTTGAGGTTGTTATCCCAAGATATGCACCGCTTTTTATTTCGGTAGCCTCCACGGTGACCGTAACTAAGTCAGTGCAATCTCCGTTATCGTTGGAAGCGGAAAACACGAGAGTATATGTTCCGCCATCTAAAGTCATGAATGTATAACTACTGCCGTCGAGAGCAGTTTTTTCTTCGCCGTCCACAAGGTAATATGTCTTTGCACCGCGGAAGTATTCCCTCATATCAAACTCTGTTTTAACACCGCAATATACCGATACATTGTCGGTATATCTGACACATTCGGGCACCTCTGTGGGAGATAAAGAAAAATTGATAGTGTATGTAACAGAATTGTTTAGAGCACCTGCAGATGAATACTCGCCCTTTAACGTCATAACAACTTGCGCTTCGCCATTTGATAACACAACCGAAGACGTGTGACCGCTCATCTTTGCTTTGTTTAAACTTGTTCCGAACTCCACTAAAATTTCGGCATCGGGCGCAGTGGTTCCCGAAAGCACAATATTGACATTAGTACCGTCCTCTGTTGCTTCCTGCACATCGGCACCTGCAATCCTGATATCCACTGCCTTTGCATAATATTTTGACCATGACCAGATATTTCTGTCTGTAATGTCTATGACATTATCGGTAACGGTAAGCGGTGCTTCATCAGCCCATACCAAACCCATGGGCAACATGCCAATAAGCATAATAATTGTTACAACAATGCTCAAAACTCTTCTTTTCATAATAAGAACCCCTTTTTAAATAAATTAAGTCCACACTTGGGTTCCCGTCTGCAATAAAAAACGACTGTACTTACCGTACAGTCGAATTTTACTATTAAAAAAGCATCCGGTTACGGCAGATGGTTAAGACAACCGGCGTATCTGACTTAACCTGTCGCAACAGGTATCACAGTGACCGACTCGCGGGGCATCTCACCCCATTCCGCTTTCCGAATAAATCGGAGGGTTGTCTTCTATGAACTTTTGTAAACATATTATAATCCCCAAATGCAAAAAAGTCAACATTATTCACTCTAAAAATTGAATTAAAATGCCGCTTATTACACCTATGGCATACAAGATACCGAGAATACAAAAATTCTGTTTTGTATTTTTGTTGCGTTTAAACAGCAAAAGTACGCCCACGCCTGCTCCGGAGCACAAGCCGGCAACAAGCGAACCGAAAGAAAGAACTCCCGATATATAACTTTCCGTAAGTATTACGGAAGCGGCGCAGTTGGGTATAAGTCCTATAAGTGATGCGGCAAAAGGCTGAAGATAAGAGCCTTTGAGTAAATACGCAGAAAGGCTGTCCTCTCCCACCGCTTCCACAGCGGCGGTAAAGATGAGATTGGCAATAAGCACAAACAAGAATATGCGCAGAGTATGTTTCAGCGTTGAGCGAAGTATTCCGCCCTCACAACTTTCGCAGTTGCCGTGAAAATGCTCGTGGTGATGATGCTCACGGCACACATTGAGTTCTTTTCTTTTCCTATAGACAGCATCTATAATACTTCCGAAAATTACGGCAATTACAATTTTTATGCCTATAACAATAAGGGCAAGGTATGCCTTGTCGGGATACGACAGGATAATAGGAACAGCCTCGTCGCTTGTGGCTACAAATATTGCAATAAGAGTGCCAAGAGTTATGGCTCCCTTGGAAAACAAATCCGAAGCAATAACCGAAAAACCGCACTGGGGTATGCTTCCCAGAAGCGCACCGTACACACTGCCGAGCCTGCCCGCTTTCATCAGAGTGTGGCTTATGGCGGTGTTGCTCCTGTGCTCAAAGTATTCTATGACAAGATATACTATGAATATAAAAGGCATTATTTTTAATGTATCCAAAATAACATGTTCCAATATGTGCATAATAAGCCTCTTTTCTGTGAGATATACAGATATTATATAACTTGTCCCGTTCTTTGTCAAACCCTTGGGAATAGGAAAAAAAGAGTCAGAATGAGCAAACTGAGCCAAATCAAGGCTTTATGCCTTGATTTGGGGTACCCGAAGGCGTACAAAGGTACGTCGAGAGGCGAAGTTTGCTTATAGCAAAAAGGCAAAAAAGCAAAGAAAAAGGTCTCAAAAAAGACCTTTTTCAACTTATTTATTAAAACTCTTACGTTTATGACCTATTTTTTTAGTGATTAATAGTTTCATTACTGCCTTTTTGCGGCCTGGACTTTTTTTACATTCCTGATATTTACTTTCGCTCAATGTTGTCACCTACACCGTCGGAATCAAACCATTCACTACCCACAAACTTCTGATTTGCTTCCCAGTAGTAACCGTTCAGGAATGATGCAAGATACTGCCATCTTCTCAAAATTTCGTAATCGGTTATACCCGATGTAATCTTGTTTATTGTAAGTGATGCTTCGGGGATTTTGTCTGTATCCTTGTCAAATCTTGCAACGTCAAAGTAGAATTTCGCCTGCTCCTCACCGCCAAGGAGAGGTGCCATAACATCCTTTATAAATGCGTTGTTATCCGCATATGGATGGTCTGCAAAATATTCCATGGCAAGATAGTTAAACTCTGCGTTTGTATGGAACGAAGCATTCTCACCGAACATGGAAACAGCATCATAGCCTGCATCGTGGCTGAGCATACACTGACGGCGTATCTTGTCCACATCGAAGCACGCTCTTCCGCCGTACCACTGTGTGCCTGCATGGGAACGCATAACGTGGCTAAATCTCTGCATGGGCTTTATCATCTTTTCACCCTTTTGCCAGGTGTTTTCATCGAGCACTTTGTCGCACTTCCACTGCCAGTACACATTTTCGGGCAGACTGTATAGTTTCTTTAAGTCATCTGTGAGGGGGTCGGATTCAAAGAGTTTGCAAGCCTCGTCTGTGAAGTGATGATATGTTTCACAGATTATGAGAGCATCTTTTTTACGGTTTAATATAACATCGGTAACGGACGGATACACCTTTGCCATATCGGCAACAGACATATACTCCGATTCTTCACCTCTTCTTGCCACACACTCGGGACACTGACAAACACCGCTGTCGCCCGACTCCATCTGCACACCGCCAAGTTCGGGCACTTCCTTAAACAGCCAGTCAAAAGATTCGAGCATATATTCGTGAAGAACCTTGTTTGACGGGCATCCCTGCGCCTGGAGTTTGTAACCGTGTTTGCCCTTGAACTGTACATACAAAGGCTCACCGTCTGCGGATTTACCCACACATTCGGGGTGTTCTAAAAAGAACTTGTCCATAGAATACTTGTGGTCGCCCTCATAATATATACCGCCGTAGGAATATGTACCTACTATCATGTACACCTTGACACCCTGCTTCTCGGCATAGGAACAAAGTCTTCTTGCACCGTCCACACCGTAGTGTGCATCACGCAGAAGTCCCACAATACCCACTGCGTCAAACTTGTGGTCCTTGCAGAAATCTATAAGTCTCATATAGTCTCTTTCAAACATTTCGGGATACTTGGCATACACATTGGCAACACCGCAGTTCTGTGCACCAAGCGCATGCAGACACCAGTTTGTGCTGTGATCCCATGTCCAGAAAAATCTGTGAGGAATTTTATCTGTATAGTTCATAACAGTCATATCCTTTCAAAAGGTATTTTTTCTATTTAAACACAAACAGACCGCAATGTCAATGAAGATTTTATCTGAATAAATGCACTTTTTTAATCTTTAGCAAAAACCGACAAAGCCAAAAAGCCTTGTCGGTTTTGTTTTTAGTGTAACGAAAATCAATCTGTAACATTGATTTCACATATCAATTTTAGAACGAAGCAATAAGTTGTGCAACGGTTTCCTTGGCATCGCCGAGCATCATGATGGTGTTTTCTGCCTCATAGAGAGGATTGGGAACACCTGCATAACCGGGCTTGTCATCGAAGTTGCATACTATGACATTTTTTGCATCTCCTGCACTAAGTACGGGCATACCGTAGATGGGTGTACCCTCGGCTGTGTTTGCCGCGGGATTTACAACGTCGTTTGCACCTACTATGATTGCAACATCACACTCTTTGAATTCGCCGTCAACGGCGTCCATTTCATAGAGTTTGTCATATGGAACATCCACTTCGCACAGAAGTACATTCATATGTCCGGGCATTCTTCCTGCAACGGGATGGATAGCATACTTAACTTCTGTTCCGTTTGCTTCCAGTTTGTCGGCAAGATTCTTCACGATGCCCTGTGCCTGACCCAGTGCCATACCGTAGCCGGGCACTATCATTGCCTTTTTGGCATTGGCAAGGATACATCCCACAGACACGTCAGAGTTGGCTTCATCTGAAGCGGATGTCTCCTCTGCCCCTATGGAAGAAGTAAGTTGTGCCACGGTTTCCTTGGCATCGCCAAGCATCATAATGGTGTTTTCTGCCTCATAGAGAGGATTGGGAACACCAGCGTAACCGGGTTTATCGTCAAAGTTACATACAATAACGTGTTTTGCTTCGGAAGCGTTAAGTACGGGCAT
>JAZNJU010000035.1:0-10024 GCA_045578205.1 Clostridia bacterium
ATACATAGGACAGACTAAGGTTAAAGAAAACCTTTCTGTGTACATTGAGGCTGCTAAGACCAGAAACGAGGCTCTTGACCACGTACTGTTATACGGACCGCCGGGGCTTGGTAAGACAACACTTGCAAACATCATTGCAAACGAACTGGGTGTAAACATAAGGATAACCTCAGGACCTGCAATTGAAAAACCCGGAGACCTTGCTGCAATACTTACAAATCTCAATGAACACGATGTGCTTTTTATAGATGAAATACACCGTTTGAGCCATAGTGTGGAAGAAGTGCTTTATCCTGCAATGGAGGATTTTGCTCTGGATATCATAATCGGAAAAGGTCCTTCGGCGCGTTCCATAAGACTTGATTTGCCTGCATTTACGCTCATTGGCGCAACCACCAAGGCGGGTTCAATGACAGGACCTTTAAGAGACAGGTTCGGTGTCATTTCACGCCTTGAACTCTACTCTCCCGAGCAACTTTGCGAAATTGTAATGAGAAGTGCAAAAATTCTCGGTGTTGAAATCAACACGGATGGTGCAATGGAAATTGCATCCCGTTCCAGAGGAACGCCGCGAATTGCCAACAGGCTTATTAAACGTGTTCGCGATTTTGCCACAATTCTCGGTGACGGAAAGGTTGACGGAGATATTGCTTCAAAGGCACTTTCGAGACTTGAAATTGATGAAATAGGTTTGGATAATGTTGATAAAAACATGATACTTACAATGATAAACGGTTTTGGCGGAGGACCTGTGGGTTTGGATACTCTTGCTGCTACAACCGGAGAAGATGCTAATACTATAGAAGATGTGTACGAACCATATTTGTTGCAACTGGGCTTCATCAACCGTACACCCAGGGGCAGAGTAGTTACAAAACTTGCCTATGACCATTACGGCATACCGTTTCAGAATTAATTTTTGTTACAATTTGCTGACAGTTTGAGAAAAAACTCGAAATATAGTCTTAAATGTAGTATAATCAAAAAGGATTATACTACATTTTTTATTAGGATGGTTTGATATGAATAAAATTAAAGTAATGATTTTTACAATTTTTCTGCTCTGCTTGAGTTTTATCACAGCAAATGCTTCCGACGATATTTCACTATACATAAACGGCAAAAAAATAGATACAGATGTAGCACCCATAGCAATGGAAGGACGTACATTTGTTCCTGCCAGAAGTATTTTTGAAAAGTTGGGTGCCGAGGTTACCTGGATTGGCTCAAGACAGCAAATTATCATCCGTTCTGTAAAAACCAGGATAGTTCTTAACCTTGGCAGTAACACTGCATATGTCAATAACGATTCCGTGCAGATGGATGTTGCTCCCATGGTTGTAGAACAGCGAACACTCATACCTGTCCGCTTTGTTTCCGAAGAATTGGGCTACAATGTACGCTGGGAACCAAGTGACAATTCGGTGCATATAGATACTAACAAGACCTCAACGGCAGTACGGACGGAAATAAATTCAATTGATGTTAACGAAAAATCCTCTTCGACTTCGGTTACTGTTAAATTAAATGAATTAAAAAAACCTAAGATTTCATATGCTTCTGATCCGAACAGGTTTATTGCAGATTTTGAAGGTGTGTCGCTTAATGTTTCCGGTTCGAAAAAAACAGTGGATAACGATGATGTTAAAGAAGTAAGATATGCCGTTCATCCCGATTACACCAGAGTTGTAATTGAATCTCCCGGAGAGGTATCATACAGTGTAAGATACTCGGGAAATTCAATGGTAATCACCATAAGTGCGGTCGAGGAAGATGACGAAGAATTAACAGAAGATGATGTAACAATAAATTCGGATACTAAAGATGATGAAGACCCCAGTATTATATACACGGGCGAGCATCTCATTGTTTTGGATCCCGGACACGGCGGTGCCGATTGCGGTGCTATCGGATATGACGAAGATGGCAATGAGGATGTGTTTGAAAGTGAAATCAATCTTTCAATAGCACTTGCTGTGCGCGATCATCTGGAAGAGGAAGGCATTTCTGTTCTGATGACACGAGAAGATGATGTCATACTTGGCGAAAGCGAAATGGAAGACCTTCTTGCCAGAAGTGAAATTGCAAATGATGCAGGAGCAACATTCTTTGTAAGTATTCACAATAACTCTTTCACCGAACCCACAGCAACAGGAACCGAGGTACTCTACGCCGATTGCGAAGACAAGGTGTATTCAGGAGTAAGCAGTAAGCAGTTGGCAGAAAACATTCAGAAACCTCTGGCTGAGGCTACAGGTCTTGCAGACCGCGGTGTTAAAGACAGTCCCAAGATTGTTGTGTTGAGAACAACAACGATGCCTTCTGTACTTATAGAAACCGTCTTTTTATCCAATCCCAATGACCTTGAAGTGGTAAAGGACGAAGACAAAATAGATGAGATTGGTTATGCTATTGCTCAGGGGATTATAAAGTCTTTGGGCGATCTCAAATAAACTGCTAAAAATTGTATATAAAATTATACAATTTGATTGATTTATGACATTGACTTTTTCAGTTGTATTGCTATAATGGGTTGTAATAAAGTCAATACATATTTGGTGGTGATATTTTTGAATAACAAAATAAGCATATACTCCCGTCCGTATCCGCGAAACAAGACGTATTTTGATGTTATAGACACTGCTTTGGAATGTGGAATTGAATCCATAGAAGGGTTTAACATGCTCGATTTTTCGGTTCCCGATACGGAAGCAGCAAAAAAAATCAAAGATTACGCAGATGAAAAAGGCATCAAATTCAGTTGTTTTTCTGTGTACATAAATTTGGTCGGAGATGACCGCAGGGAAAGAATTGAAGAACTCAAAGGCTATGTTGATGTTGCGCAAATTCTCGGGTCGCCGTTTATACATCATACTATTGCCAATGCGTTCACCGAACCGCAGAATGTTGTTCCGCACAGAGAACTGTTTTTTAAACGCGGTATCGAAGCGGTGAGGGAAATATATGATTACGCAGAAAAAAAGGGTGTAAGAGCAATATATGAAGAACAGGGGTATGTCTTCAACGGTATCGACGGTTACAGAAAATTCCTTGAAGAAGTGGATCGCAACGTCGGTGTTGTGGCAGATTTTGCCAACATATATCAGTGCGGAGGAAGCCCCCTTGAGTTTATTGAACAGTTTGGCGACAAGGTTGTTCATGCCCATATAAAAGATATTGTTCTCAAAAATACAAACGACGATTTTATGGGACTTGAAAATTTGGACGGAACTTATATGTACGAATCACCTATAGGAGAAGGTTGCATAGAAATCAAAAGGGCCATTGACCTGCTTAAATCGAAAGGTTATGACGGTTACTACGGTGTGGAATATGGTGCCGGAGATGACGATTCACCGTTATTTATTAAAGGACTTGAACTTATTGATAAATTTTTGCGTTAAATAGTTTCGAGTATGTTGGAGGAATGAACATTGAAATACAATTTTATGCGTTTTCCGGGTGGTCTTTCAAAAGCATTCACCTTGAGTTATGATGACGGATTTAAAACCGACATCAGATTTGTAAATAAAATCAACGAATACGGCTTAAAGTGTACTTTCAATTTAACAAAAATCCACGAAAATTCCCTGACTTCCCTTACAAAAGATGAAGTTTGCGAACTCATGCTTTCAAAAGGACACGAAATTGCCGTTCACGGTTATAATCACAGAGCGGAAGGGGTAATACGCCCGACAGAGGGAATATTGGATGTTCTTAACTCAAGGATAGCGCTTGAAACTGCATTCGGAATAATTGTCCGCGGTATGGCATATCCCGACAGCGGTATCATCATATTGAATAACGGGGTGACGTTCGAAAGAATCAAGAATTATCTTAAAGATGCTGATATTGTCTATGCCAGAACTCTTGGCGGAGATAACAACAGTTTTTC
Source organism: Clostridia bacterium (assembly GCA_045578205.1). Classification (GTDB taxonomy): domain Bacteria; phylum Bacillota; class Clostridia; order UMGS1810; family UMGS1810; genus RGIG8748. Next base: position 3,896 of record JAZNJU010000035.1, read on the forward strand.
AATTCCTGTAGACTGGCACGCTTGGATGCCCACTTGTCACCACGATAACGAGAAGTTGTTCGAATATCTGGATGAGTTTCTAAACATCGATATATCAAAAATATATCCCGGTAAACGCACACCGAAACTCTTTTATCTATGGGGCCACAGTCACGAATTTGAGAGTAACAACAATTGGCAAAGACTGGATGATATTTGCGAAAAGGTATCACGAAAAGAGGACATTTGGTATGCTACAAATATGGAGATATATAACTATGTAAATTCTTACAATTCTCTCTGTTACAGTGCAGATTCTGCCATTGTGTACAATCCCACACTTGTTACAATATGGTTTGATGTTGACGGTAAAATGTACAAAATCGAACCCGGCGAGACAATAAGTATAAAATAGTAAAATATATTCTTGTAAAAACACAGTTTTTGTGTTACAATATGAATAAGTAATAATAAGGTAATAACGGAAAGGGTGTATATTATGGATCAGTTTGAAAAGACTTTGCAAATTAAGGTTCCTTCCGACAGCGCAACAAAAGTGAAGGAAACAATTAAAATTGTATATGATGCCCTGGAACTTAAGGGTTACAATCCCGTCAATCAGATCGTTGCTTATGTTATGTCCGGCGATCCTACTTACATCACCAGCCATAATAATGCAAGAAATCTCATGAGTAAACTTGAACCCGATGAAATATTGGAAATACTTGTGAAAGAATACGTTAAAACCCTTTAATGAATGGAGATTTCTATGAAAATCACCAAGAAGAGTACAGCATTTACTGCAATATTTATGGTAGCGGCAACCCTTTTGGCAAAGGTTTGCGGTATGCTTCGCGATATACTCCTGGCTGCCATGTACGGAACTCAAACCGCAGAAGCCATTGCTTTTTCGAGTGCAAGCAGAATTCCTGTTCTGTTTTTCGACATCGCTTTAGGCTCTGCGGTTACTAGTGCTTTTATACCTGTTTTTAATGAATATCTTTCCGAAAAGGGAAAAGAGGGAGCACTTAATCTTGCAAATCGCTTCATAAATCTTGTAGGTGTTGTTACAGTTTGTTTGTCATTACTCGGAATCGTCTTTTCTTCACAACTTGTAAGTGTCATTGCAGGTGGATATAACAGTGACATATTAAGTCAGATAGCGTCACTTGTTGTGATACTTTTTCCCATTATTATTTTCACAGGACTTGCTTTTTGTGTTGTGGGAATTTTGCAGTCTTTTGACAGGTTTCTCATACCGTCTGTCATAAGTCTTGTGTCCAACGGTTTTCTCATTTTGTACCTTGCCGTATTTGGGAATAAATTTGGAGTGAAGGGTGTTTCCTATGCAATGCTTATCGCATGGTCTTTGCAACTTTTGGTACAGTTGCCGTCTCTGTATAGCGTAGGTTATCGATTCAGGTTTACCCTTTCTTTTCTTGATGATGGTATAAAAAAAATCTGCCTGTTGGCATTGCCAATAATACTGAGTTCCTGGGTACAGCCAATAAATAACCTCATAAATATCCGACTTGCTTCGGGACTTGATGATCCGGGTTCTGTGGCTTCTCTGGATTATGCAAACAGACTCTACATAATCCTTGTGAGCGTTTTTGCCTATGCGGTTACAAATCTCATATTTCCGTCACTTTCGAGAAGTTACACAGAGGGAGACGAGGGTACATTTTCGCTTATTGTTTCAACGGGACTTAAATATGCACTGGTTATTATTGTGCCTGTTATGATGGGATTTCTGGTTCTGTCCAAACCTATAATACAACTTGTGTATGAAAGAGGACAGTTTGACAGCCATTCCACATACCTTACTTCATCGGCGCTGTTCTTTTATTCTTTTGGAATGGTGGGTTATGCAGTACAGGAAATATCAAACAGAGCATTCTATGCAATGCAGGACGGAAAGACTCCGATGATAATTTCTGTTTGCGGAATTACTATAAACATACTTTTGAGCATATTGTTAATATGGGGATTTGATAAAGACCTCAGAGCACTCGCTTTTTCCGCATCAGTTGCGGCAAATGTTATGGGGTTTTCTGCAATTATTCTGGCAAATTTCCGCTGCCGGGGTATTATTAACAAAGACTTTTTGGTGTCTGTGGCAAAGATTGTTATTTCGGCACTCATAATGACCGCCGCTGTAAGGTTTTTAAATTTGGCACTTGCGGAAAAATCACCCCTTGCAAGGGTGTCGTTATGCGCTCTGACAGGTGTGATTATATATTTTGTCTGCACGCTGATTCTAGGCGTCAGGGAAGTTAAAGATTTGGTATTAAAAGTTATTAAAAGATAAATGTAAATTACTATATTGTCCAATTGGAGGTAAAACGCAATGAACAATGTAACTGAGATTTTCGGAAGCCTGGTTTTCAACGACAGTGTTATGAAAGAACGTCTTCCCGAGGAAGTCTATAACAGTTTAAGGGATACTATAGATAATGGTCAGCCTATGTCTTCGGAAACTGCAAATGTTGTGGCAAATGCCATGAAGGAATGGGCGATTGAAAAGGGAGCCACTCACTTTACACATTGGTTCCAGCCCATGACAGATGTAACTGCCGAAAAACACGACAGTTTCATTTCTCCTGCAGAAGACGGCAGAATAATTATGGAGTTTTCCGGCAAGGAACTTATAAAAGGCGAACCGGATGCTTCCAGTTTTCCCTCCGGCGGACTTCGCGCAACTTTTGAAGCGAGAGGTTATACCGCATGGGACCCCTCTTCATATGCGTTTATAAAGGACAATTCTCTTTACATACCAACTGCTTTCTGTTCCTACGGCGGCGAGGCTCTGGACAAAAAAACTCCGCTTCTTCGTTCTATGGAAACTATTGAAAAGCAGGCATTGAGAGTTTTGCGCCTTTTTGGAAACACGGACTCCAAAAAGGTCATTGCAACTGTCGGTGCGGAGCAGGAATATTTTCTTGTCGACAAAGAAACCCACGACATGAGAAAAGATTTAATCTTTACCGGAAGAACCCTCTTTGGTGCAAGACCCCCAAAAGGACAGGAATTGGGAGATCATTATTTCGGTCAGATTAAACCCAGGGTTTCTGCTTATATGAAAGAATTAGACGAAGAACTCTGGAAAAGGGGAGTGCTTGCCAAAACAAAGCACAACGAAGCGGCACCTGCCCAGCATGAGTTGGCACCGGTATTTACCACTGCCAATATCTCCATCGACCATAACCAACTTACTATGGAACTTATGAGAAAAATTGCCGCTAAACACAACCTTGTTTGTCTTCTTCACGAAAAACCTTTTGACGGTGTTAACGGAAGCGGTAAACACAACAACTGGTCGCTTACTACTGACGATGGAATAAACCTCTTAAAACCAGGAAAAACACCTTATGACAATCTTCAGTTCTTAATATTCTTCTGCGCTGTAATAAAGGCTGTGGATGAATATCAGGATTTGCTCAGAATATCTATAGCAAGCGCGGGAAATGATCACAGACTGGGAGGTCACGAAGCACCGCCTGCCATTGTTTCAATATTCATCGGAGAACAATTAGAGGCAATACTCGAGGCATATGAACATCACGATAAATATTCCGAGACAAAAAGAGAAAAAATGGAAACAGGTGCTCACGTTATCCCTGCTTTCACCAAAGACAAAACAGACAGAAACCGTACATCACCTTTTGCTTTTACGGGAAATAAGTTTGAATTCAGAATGCTTGGTTCCTCCGCTTCTGTTTCCGAGCCCAACGTTGTACTAAACACCATAGTTGCCGAAGAACTTATGAAATTTGCAGACGAACTGGAAGTTTCCGACAACTTTGACAACACTGTGTACGAAATCATTGCAAAGACAGTCAGGGACCACAAGAGAATTATTTTCAACGGAAACAACTATTCCGATCAGTGGGTTACAGAAGCAAAAAAACGCGGTCTTTCAAACTATAAAACTACACCGGATGCGATACCACATCTTATTGACAAGAAAAATGTGGAACTGTTTACCAAACACGGAATATATACTGACACGGAAATACATTCACGTTGTGACATTCTGCTTGAAAACTATTCCAAGATTATCAATATCGAGGCGCTGACTTTGATTGAGATGATTAAAAAGGAAATCATACCTTCGGTTCTTTCGTATGTCAAGGAACTTTCCGACACGGCAACATCAAAAACTAATTTCAGTGTAGCCCTCAATACGGATGTTGAGTTGGAGATTGTGACGGAACTTACGGTTCTTACAAAAAAACTCAACACACTTATGAAGAAGATAGAAAAGTATTTGAAAGATGCAGGAAAACACATCGAAAATCTGGATACTTATGCAAAGTTCTACCATGACAAGGTACTGGTTTCGATGGAAAAGTGCCGCGAAATCATAAATGATATGGAAGTTATCACTTCATCCGATTACTGGCCTTATCCTACATACAGCGAACTCTTGTTCAACGTATAATTTTTTAAAGGAGATATGCAATGAATTTCATACTTTTTATTCAAAGCGTACTCATGGGTATTGTTCAGGGAATAACCGAGTGGTTACCCATAAGCAGTACAGGGCATATGATATTGCTCGACGAATTTATAAAAATGAATGTTTCTGAAACTTTCATGGAAACTTTTTTGGTTGTTATACAGTTTGGTTCAATACTTGCAGTAGTTTTTCTTTATTTTAACAAACTAAACCCCTTTGTTTCAAAAGCAAACAGAGAAGAGTTTGAACTTTTGGGAAACACCAACATAAAAAAAGAGACACTTTCTCTTTACGGCAAGGTTTTAATTGCAGTGTTACCTGCGGCAATTACAGGACTTTTGTTTGATGATAAGTTAGACGAACTTTTCTACAATGCCCATACTGTGTCTGTGACACTTATTCTCTACGGTATTATCTTTATTGTTGTTGAAAGCAGAGAGAAAAAATACAAGGTTACAGACATCAATTCTCTTTCGTATAAAACTGCATTTGTAATCGGCCTTTTTCAAATACTGGCGCTTATACCGGGAACTTCCCGAAGCGGTTCAACAATTATCGGTGCCACGCTTATAGGCTGTTCCAGATTTGTTGCAGCGGAATTTTCTTTCTTTCTTGCAATTCCGGTCATGCTCGGAGCGAGCGCACTTAAACTGCTCAAATCGGGATTAGGATTTACCTATTCGGAATGGATGGTTCTTGCCACAGGAATGATAGTTGCATTTTTAGTTTCTGTCGCTGCAATAAAGTTTCTTATGGGTTACATAAGAAAACGTGATTTCAAGGGATTTGGATACTACAGAATTGTTTTGGGTATTCTGCTTATTTTGTATTTTATCGTATAACAAAAAGACCTCTTTCAGCGTGTCGATAACCCCGACACTCTGAATTTGTTCTTTTTTTGTGTGTTTTACTGCCATTTGAAACTTCCTGAAAGCAGAGTTGCGCCATCCGATGAAACGGTTAGAATTCCGCCCTCGGTATTGGCTTTTTTTTCGCTTCCGTCCGAAAGTTGTATTTTACATTCGCAAGGAACAACTCCTGTTACAAAAGGAGTATGTCCTGCTAAAATTGCGAATTCTCCCTCGGTTCCCCTTAGGAAAATTGCCGTTATTTCATCCTTGAATATATCTCCGTCCGGAGAAGAAACGGTTAGGTTAAAGGTTTTCATAATTACAGTCCCTTCGCCTTTTCTATTGCTTCTTCAATAGTTCCTACAAAGAGGAAAGCAGATTCCGGAAGATCGTCGTGCTTGCCTTCGCAAATTTCTTTGAATCCTCTGATTGTCTCGTTAAGCGGTACATAAGTACCCTCAATTCCCGTGAATTTTTCAGATACGGTAAAAGGCTGAGAAAGGAATCTCTGGATTTTTCTTGCTCTCTGAACAAGGAGTTTATCCTCGTCGGAGAGTTCATCCATACCCATAATTGCGATAATGTCCATAAGTTCCTGATAACGCTGAAGAATTCTTTGAACTTCTCTTGCAACAGCATAGTGTTCTTCGCCGACGGTTTCGGGTGAAAGCATACGGCTTGTAGATTCAAGAGGATCAACAGCGGGGTAGATACCCTGTGAGGCAATCCCTCTGGAAAGAACGGTAGTTGCATCAAGATGTGCAAAAGTTGTTGCAGGAGCAGGATCAGTAAGGTCATCTGCAGGCACATAAACAGCCTGTATTGAAGTTATGGATC
>JAZNJU010000036.1:0-7715 GCA_045578205.1 Clostridia bacterium
TTGACAGTTTGCTGATAGGATTGGAAGAAACCGAAAATTCATCTTCTTCCTGCTGCGCCGATGTTACCGTAAGTGCGCCATCCAGCAGTAATCTCAACTACAAGGGTCTTGGCTCATACAAGATAAATGAAAAAAGAAAGATCTTAAAAACCATTGACTTCAAAGAAAATGTGTCATATGAGCGACACGAAGAAAATGTGCTTGTAGTTGATATGGCAAAATACAAACTGGATGATGAGGATACTTGGCACCCAACCGAAGAAATTCTGAGGATAGATGATATATGCAGAAAAATCCTCGGTTTCCCAAAGGCGGACGGCAGAGACATCCAGCCCTGGGCACTGCCCGACGAGCCTCCATGCCACTACATAACCATATACTATGAGTTCGAAAGCCGTGCAGATATAGAAAATGTGTTCATCGCAGGAGAAGAAGCCGTGTACATAAAATTCAACGGTGCCGACATTGAAACAACGCCCTGCGGATACTATGTAGACAAAGCGATAAAAAAGTATGCTCTCGGAAAAATCCTTAAAGGCACAAACACTCTGGAAATAAAGGCGCCTGTCACAAAACGTATAAGCCTTGAAAATTACTTCATACTGGGTAACTTCGATGTGATTGTGAAAGGTTGTGAAAAGATCGTAACCGCAAGTGAAACCAAAATCGGTTTTTCCGATATCACTTCACAGGGGATGCCTTTCTACGGAGGGAATATAACATACAAGGCAAAAATCGACGTCCCTGCAGGAACTCTCAAAATCCGTGCAAACAGATACCGCGGTGCACTCATTAAGGTATCCCTTGACGGAAACGAATGCGGAAGAATTGTTTATCCTCCCTACATACTGGAAATACCCAACGTAAAGGCGGGTAATCACTTAATAGAATTCACGTTTTTCGGAAACCGTGTAAACACTTTCGGACCGCTTCACGACAGCAGCGGTGAACTCTACGTTGACCCCGGAGTGTGGTACACAAAAGACTATGCCCTCTCCTACGAATACCAGCCCAAGCAGACAGGTATTGTTTCATCACCCGTCATAGAAGTGTTGGAAGAAGCGAAATAATGCAAAAAGCACAAAGGAAAACCTCAAATCCTTTGTGCTTTTAATTTTTTTCAATTCTTACAAATATTGATAACCGCCACTGTCATATCATCCATGGCTTTTCCGTCGGTGAAGTTGAGAGCACTTTTCAAAATTGAAGAAGCGATAATCTGGGGGTTTTCTGTTTTTATACCGCCAATGAGCGTTTCAAGAATTCCGATATCATTTATTTCAAAAGCATCATACACACCGTCACTCATCATAATAACTGTGGCAAAATCACCCGCATCCAATGTTTGCGTGTTTATCTTTCCGTAGTGAGACAACACTCCGAACGGCAGAGAGTCAGATTCAACCTTTACGGTCCTCTCTCCTGTTTTTACATAGCACGGAGCCGCTCCGCTTTTGCAAAGTGTCAATTTCCCCAAATCAAGGTCTGCACAGCACACGTCCATGGTTGCAAAACTATCTCCGGACGAGCGAAGAAGAAGCGAAGAATTTATAAGTTCCAGAGTGGTCTCGGTATCCATACCCGACTGTATGAAATCTTCCATAAGTTTCGTGGCAGTGTGGCTTTCAATCTTTGCATTTTCCCCTGTGCCCATACCGTCGCTGAGCGCTGCAACAAGTTCCCCTGCCAGAGAGGTGCACACGGTGAAACTGTCTCCCGAGACTTTCTCGCTGTGTTTGCATATTTCGGCACTCCCAACGCTTGCACTGTATCTTGCTTTGTTTTTAAATTTCAGTGACAAACCGTCTTTCTCAAATGAAGTGTATATAAGAGTGGCACTATGCCCCGTTATAGTTTCTATTGCCCTTGCAATTGTTTGCTCCTCTTTTTTTGAACACTCCCACTTATCAAGGACAATTTCCATGGAAAATCTGCTGTCGGAACCCTTGAGAAAGGTTATTTCCCTGTATGGAATTTTTTGTCTGTCCAAGAAACTTTTTATTTCCTTTTCACTGGATACATCCAGACACATATTGAACTCTTCGCTATTTACCGCCATGGATCGCGATATGCCGCGCAACTGTTTTGACACGAGTTGACGTGCTTCGTTTAATTTCTCCTGCCATATTTTTTCGGTCTTATATATCTCGTACATACGGTTGAATTTTTCGATGAATTCATCTAACTTTATACACTTGGTGCTCAAAATCTCGGGGACATCTTTTTTTGTTACCAATCCGTTTTTCTCCGCAGTTTCAAGCATAGTAATCATTGCTCCGTAAGTTTCTCTGCACCGTCTCTCCCAACAATTATACTTGAGTCCGCATTCGGGACATATTTTGGAAGAAGCAGTATCCAGCATGCGGATTATATATTTTTTTGACATTGTGTTTGTGACAAAGCACTTTTCGTAGGAATCCGCCAGAGAATCATAGGACAATGCCAGAGTACTGAGTTTTTTTGATACAACAGTCTGAAGCCTGTCCTGTTCGATAAATGCCTTGGTGGCTGTATGTACCGTTTTGGTTCCGAGAGACGAAATATAGCCCGTTACTTTTTTGGGAAGAAGTACAAAAACAAGGCACGCCGCCATAACCTCAAAAACATCGAATGCCATAGTGTTTTCCGGAAAGAAAGCAGTCATAACCGTGTTGGCAAGAACAAATCCCAGTATAACACCAACCCTGCCAAATCTGGACATAATCCCTGCACATAGCGATGCAAATGCAAAAGACCCTGCCGAAGATATGGCAGACAGTGCCCCGCCCCAAGTTGCAAATCCGAAAACAAGCCCCACAGCACTTCCAATGGCAGCGTTATTTCCCATATTTATAATGAGCAGGAATACTATCGCCAATATTACAGATAAATCCAGTCCCAACACCAGCGGAATGTTTGCAACGCACCGTATAAGGAGCGCAAGCAATATGTAGAGCGTAACAAGTTCTGTATCCAGAACGCATCTTCTCTCGTTTGCATCTGTCAGTAGCGGTACGGCAGAAGAGAACACAAAAACACCTGCAAAACATATGGCAGATTCTGCGAATATTTTGAAATAGTCAAACCAGTAGGCGTCTGAAAACAAAGAGCCTATAACTGAAAACGTAAAGAACAATGCCGACACACAGGTTGCCTTGAAACGAACGCCTGTCCCGAGTATCCCCATTAAAAATGATGCTCCCAGGATAACAAGAATATATGCAACAAACGAAAATCCAAAACCGTTTGCCAATATACCGAAAAAAGATGCTAATGCAAACACGGGCCATTTGGAAGTTGAAAACGCCGCCCCGTATGCTGAAAGCACAAAGGGCGTTCTGCCGTCAAAAATGTTGCACAATGACATGGCATAGCACAGGAAAATGTAGATTATATCCTCGGAAGACAGACTTAAAGCCAGAACTCCTTTTGACAAAATTTCCTTTCCGTTTACCTGCGGTTTTTTTATCATTTCACTCATTTGTATTTCTCCTTGAAAGTGTATTATTTATAATTTTATCACTAAAGAGAGAAATATTTTGTAAAACAATGTAAGCGGAAAAACAATAGTTTTCAAAAATTAAGAACTATTTCGATGAATTTCATCAAAATAGTTCTTTAATGCCAATTATCTGCTGTTTGTTATGGACGGTTTCAAATCTTTCAGAACACTCTCGTTGATTTCTATTTCCGCTTCGGCACGCCACTTCTTTACAAGGGCTTCACATTCCGGTTTTGCCAATTCCAGAGCAACTTCCTGGAGTCTGGCAAGTTCGGGCGAGTCTGCCAAATCAAGAGGCAACTTTTGTATTATGTGTATGCCGTCCGAGGAATGAATCAAACCGCTTATTTCTTCTTCCTGCAGGCTGAAAGCAACTTGCTCAACTTCCTTTTCCCATTCGCCTGATTTGAAGAGGAGAACACCTGCATACATCCAGAGGAATTTGTCCTCGGAAAAGTCTGACATAATTTCATCAAACTCTTCGCCGTTTGCAAGTCTTTCCATGGCTTCTGCGGCTTTTTTGTCGGCATATTCCAATCTGTCGGAAGAATACTTTTCACCTGTTACAGCGTCTGTTTTGGGGATATAAATATGCTTTACTTTGGCGTAGGTAGAATTGTAGTATTCCCACATTTTGCTATCGGAAATGTTTATTTCGCCCTCGTCAATAAGTTTGATTAAAAGCGGAGGAACAAGTCGTTCCGATTCGTAGTATTCCTGCATTTCCTTTACGGATATGCCGATATATTCAAATTGTGCAAGAGAAACTTTATCTTGTTTCAGGGCAGACATCTGATTGTTTATGTCTATCCTGTCCTGAGAAGTAAGTTCAATTCCGTATTCTTTTGCCTTTTCGTATTCAAGGGCATCTTCTATAATCAGGTCCAGAGCATCGCTTTTTGCCATTTCCAGCATTGTGACACCCGAAATCTTGGATTCCCAGAAATCTTCAGGAATATCAGTTGCCTCTGAAAATCCTGCCCCTTTCAATATTTCGTCCTGGGCATTGTAGAAATACAGATTGAATCTTTCCAGATTATATCCGACGCCGTTTACGGTGAGAACATATTCTTCTTCAACTTTTGTTTGTTCAACCTTTTGGCAAGAGGTAAACATGAGTGCTGTGCACAGCATAAATATGAGACATAGTTTTGCTCTCATATATATTAATCCTCCAATTTAAACTTTCTAAATTACTGTTCACCGAAAAATGCCTTGAGTTCATATTCTTTCACATTTTTTAAGAACTTGTCGTTTTTCTTTACCTTTGCTTCGGATTTCCACTTGTTGAGAAGTTCCTCAAACTGGGGAGAAGCCGCCTCATACTCTTTGGAATCCAGAATCTGTGATTCCTGAGATGCTGTCATATCAAAAGGTACTCTTTTTAATATGTGAATTCCGTAACTTGTTTCAACAAGACCGCTTACTTCGTTTTCCTTGAGTGCATATGCAGCAGTTTCGAACTCTGCAACCATTTCACCCTTTGTAAACACGTAGCCGTCGGGAGCAGATGCCAAACCCGGGTCTTCGCTGTTGGCATTCATAAGTTCATCAAAATCTGCACCGGCATTAATCTGGTCCAATATATCCTGTGCCTTTACCTTTGCTGCAGCCACTTCTTCTTCGCAGAGAGGTGCATTGGTCTGCGGGTCAACTGTTGTAATGAGTATGTGCTTTGCCTTTACATATTCACTGCGGAACTGTGCTGTTATTTCATCGGAATCAACCTTTATTTCACCCTTGTTTATAAGTTCCGGCAGAACTTTCTGGGCAAGGTAAATTTCATTTAAAAACTTCTCATATTCTTCCGGGGAAGTGCCTACGGTTTCTTTCAAAAATTTGAGGTCTTCGGCACTTGCAGTGAGTTGTTCCATGGTGGATTTTATTGCATTTTTATCTTCTTCGGAAAGGGTAAGACCCATTTCCACAGCCTTTTTGTACACAACTGCATTTTCGGTAAGAACTTCTACCGCTCTGTCCTTTGCAGTCTCAAGATTGGTTTTTTCACCGTTTTTCTGTGTCCAGAAATCCTTTGGAACAGATGCCGCGTCCTGGAAACCTGCACCTACCAAAGTTTCACCCTGGGCATTGTAGAAATAATAGTTGAATATCTGTGAACTGTAGTCTGTACCGTCAACAGTTACTGCAACTTCTTTTGTTAACTCCTTGGGTTCTTCTACCTTACTTACAAGACCGCATCCTGCAAGCATGGCAACTGCGCAAAATATTGATACTGCTTTTATGAATTTTTTCATTTTTAAAAATTCCTCCCTTGTAACATATGAAATATATTATAAAGCCTGCTCCACATCTTGTGTTATGTTTTGTAGCCTTTGTAATATAATTTTGACATTCTTGATTATATCATCATTACACCGATAAGTCAAATACGAAATATTGCCCGATGAGAACATCATCTTTCCTTTGAACTGCGCCATTATATCCACTATTGCCTTGGGGTTTACCGCCCCTGCAAGGCTGAAAACTATCATATCGTCTTTGTAACTGATATCCGATATTCCAAGTTCGGAACTTCGGGATTTAATGAGCGCAATCTGCATAAGGTTATCCACACTTTCGGGGACATCACCGTATCTGTCTATATACTCCGACTCCACTTCGCTTATATCTTCCTCAGTGCAGATAGTGGCAATCTTGCGATACATTTCTATCCTCTGTTTTTCGTCGGGAACAGATTTTTCGGGAATGAATGCACTTACCTTAAGGTCTATTGATGTATTTATAGTTTCTTTCTGCCCTTCGCCTTTTAGTTTGGCAACTTCCTGTTCGAGCAAAAGACAATACATATCGTAGCCTACAAGATTCATGTTTCCGTGCTGTTCTTTTCCGAGAATATTTCCCGCTCCGCGGATTTCAAGGTCGCGAAGTGCAATCTTGAATCCGGAGCCGAATTCGGTGAACTCCCTTATGGCAGAAAGTCTCTTCTGAGCAATTCTGTCTAAAACTTTACCCTCGTGATAGGTGAAATATGCAAAGGAAAGTCTGTTGGAGCGTCCCACACGTCCTTTTAACTGATACAGTTGCGAAAGTCCCAGACAATCGGAATTTTCAATAATTATGGTATTTACGTTCGGAACATCCAAACCTGTTTCAATGATGGTTGTGCAGACAAGAACGTCAATATTGCCCTCAATAAGGTCTATCATTATATTTTCAAGTTCCGTCTCGCTCATTTTGCCGTGAGCAACACTGACTCTTGCCTCGGGAACAAGTTGACTTATTTTGTATGCAACAGTGTCAATACTTTCCACCCTGTTGTAGAGGTAGTAAACCTGACCGCCTCTGGCAAGTTCCCTCTGTATTGCATTTGCAATAACCATGGGATTGTACTCCATAACAAAGGTCTGAACGGGCGCTCTGTCGTTTGGCGGAGATGCAAGAACACTCAGATCCCTTATGCCCATCATAGCCATATTGAGAGTTCTGGGAATGGGCGTAGCACTCAAAGTGAGGACGTTCACATTTTTCTTGATTTCTTTCAACTTTTCTTTGTGTCCTACTCCGAAACGCTGTTCTTCATCCACTATGAGAAGTCCCAGCGATTTGAACTCCACATCTTTCTGAAGAATTCTGTGGGTTCCTATTACAACATCTATCTGCCCTGTTTTTAATTTTGCTATTATTTTTTCCTGCTGTTTTTTTGTTCTGAAACGGCTGAGCATTTCCACATTGATGCAGTATTCTTTCATTCTGGACAAAAACGTGTTGAAATGCTGGCTTGCAAGTATAGTGGTGGGCACAAGATATGCAACCTGCATGCCGTCCATAACGGTTTTGAATGCCGCACGAAGAGCAACCTCGGTTTTTCCGTAGCCCACATCACCGCACAAAAGACGGTCCATGGGACGGGAGCTTTCCATATCCTTTTTCACATCATAAATGGAAGTAAGCTGGTCGTCGGTTTCCTCATACGGGAAGGTTCTCTCAAACTGAATCTGCATATCGGTATCTTCGGAAAAAGCAAACCCTTCCGCAGTTTCCCTTTTCTGATACAAGTCCATCAGTTTTAACGCCAAATCCCTACAGCTTTTTTTGACGCGTTGCTTCACCTTGTCAAAATCCGTTCCGCCCAATTTGTTTAAACGAACAGCTTTGGAATCGTTCCCCACATATTTATAAAGTGTGTTCAACTGGTTCACGGGGATATACAAATAATCACTGCCGTGGTAACGGATTTTTATAAAATCCTTGGTTTCCCCTTCCACAGACAAAC
>JAZNJU010000037.1:0-5230 GCA_045578205.1 Clostridia bacterium
GGTTTTTTTGCGCTTTTACTCTGCCTCTGTACACGTCTATAACGTAACTTAACGTCTGGAATGTGTAGAAACTTATTCCGATTGGAAGCGCAAGGCGTAAAAAGGGTATTGAAAACCCAGTAACGGCGTTTATGTTCTCTATGAAAAAATCTGCATACTTGAAGTATCCCAGCGCACCTAAGGAAAACACAACCGATGCACCGACACATATTTTTGACCATATCTGTCCGCGGAATTTCTCTGTGGCGATTCCCAGAATATAGTTTACCGTTATGCTTGCTATCATGAGAAAAACATATTTTGGCTCTCCCCACGCATAGAAAAGCAGGCTGAATGTGAGCAGAACAGTGTTTTTGAGAACCTTTGGAACTGCAAAATACACAAGCACTGCAAGAGGCAGAAAATAATATAAAAATGTTATGCTTGAAAACAGCATACATATCGCTCCTACTTAAAAATTACTCTTCAAAAGCCAGAGGGCTCATTACAAAGAAAACTTTGTTTCCGCTTATACCCGAAACCATTTCGTCGGCTTCGGTGCAGATGTTCCATCTTAAATTTGCAGAAGACTTTAAGTTGTTTACAAATGCGGAAGCGTCTGAAGCGCTTTCCAGAGTGAATACATAACCTACAAAAGGTGTAGTTCCTATCATAGGTGAGAAGATTGCACCCTCTTTGAAGCCTTTTATCTCGTTGTTGTCAAAGCCGGTGAGGTAACCCGGTTCAACAGCCATGGCTCCGCCCATAAAGGGGATAACAGGGTTTGTAATAAGTGCCTCGGCAAGTGAAAGTGCATCCATGGAAGATGCCTTATTCATAAAATCTGCAAGAAGAACATTTCCCACGCTCCCCGAAGTCTGTGTTTCGCTTTGTTCGGGTTTCTGTTCGGGTTTCTGTTCGGGTTTCTGCTCGGGCTTTTGCTCGGGCTTTTGTTCGGGCTTTTGTTCGGGATTTTGTTCGGGATTTTCCGCAGGCTTTGATTCTTCCTTTTCTTCCTGTTTTTCTTCGGTTTCTTCTTTTTCCGCGGTGTCTTTGGTATCTTCTGTTTTCTCCTCTGTAACAGATGTATTTGCCTCTGTTTCTTCTTTAATTTCCTCTTTGCATCCTGCAAGAGATAAAACCATAACAAGTGCTAAAATCAATGCTAAAATCTTTTTCATTTGAATTTCCTCCGTAAATTTTATCTTGTACACCTGATATACTCCCAAGACACAAAAAAGGTTGCAAAAAAATTGATTTTTTTTATTTTTGTAACATAAAGCGTGTCAGCCTGTACTCCCTTGGTGTAACTCCGAAAGTTTTTTTGAAATCCCTGCAAAAATAGTTACTGTCGGCATAACCGCACATTCGGGCAATTTTCTCCGCAGAAACTTCGGTATCCATCAGGATTTCCTCCGCTTTTTTCATCCGCACCCTCTTTATGTACTTTGCAATTCCGTCGGGCATATATGGCTGTGTATAAGAATAAAGTTTGGTTCTGCTCAAAGAAAACTCCCTGCACAGGGCATCTATTCCGAGGTCTTCGGAAATGTTCTTTTTTATGTATTCCGCTATTTTTATTCCCATATCTTCTTTTTCTTCAAAAATGGGGTGCATGGACATAATGTAGTAGGCAAGACCTTTTAAAACATGGGTACAGGCACCAATCTCTTCCTCTGTTTTGGTCACAACTGTGGAAACATATTTTTCATACTGGGGAAAGTGCGTTTTCTTCTCCCCTTTAGGAAGAAGTTGACCGAACATGAGATAACCTACAATCATACCCTCGTTTGTAATGGGCAGAACGGATTCCACGAGATTTGCGTGGCATCTGCCTGTGTAGAGATTCATTATACTTCTTGCCTTTTTGCAAAAATTCATTTCACTCTTACGGCATTTTTCTCCGTGGTGTGCATTTACTTTTTCGCAAAATCCGCAGTGCCTTTCGGGATAGGAAAGTATTTCATTGAAATGCTCATCGAGTATTACCACCTTTATTCCCGTTAGGATATTGAAAGATTTTAGAAGTTCTGTTACTTTCTCTTTGTCAAACATGGAATTCACCTCACATGTATTATACGGCTTTCAAGAAAACATTTCAATACGAATTTACAAAAAAAATACGTTTTTCCCTTTAATTCAAGGAACATATTATGTAGAATGTAGGCAAATAAACTATCTGTAAAGGAAGCGATACAATGAATACAGAAACAAAAAAACTCTATGAGAGTATAGAAAACTCCGTTAAAAGCGAATACACCTTTGAAAACCCCGTTAATCTTTCGGACTATAAACACCTTGCAAAGAATAAAACAATAACCGTGAAAACTCCCGATGGAGAAAAAACCATGGATGTTTTGGTGTGGTCCGATGCCATAGAAAAGGCTTTTTGCGACTCCGACTGTCTGTATATCCCCAAGATGGAAGACACCGTGTACCTTGAAAGACCCATTGTTATGCACTCAGGATACAAACTGAATGTAGACCCCATGCAGAGAATTTCCTCTGTGCCAAATGCAGGATGCTCCCTTGTAATAAGCGACAATATACTGGACGGAGCATTCAAGGAAGTGCACCTCGACAATCCCACATGTGACATAGCAATAGAGGGCGGTATCTGGGATGCACTCGGCTACACCCCCACCATGTTCAACGGCAACGCAAGACTTCAGGCAAACAAGAAAAATCCCATGCGCGGAAGTTTTGGACTTATGGTTTTTTCAAATGTCAAAGATGTGATAGTAAAGAACATTACCCCATCCAATGCACTCTCCTACGGTGTGCAGATATGCAACTGTGAGGGTTTCTGCATTGAAAACATCAATTTTGTAAACTACCACAAAGACGGCGTCCACGTAAACGGCCATGTTAAAAACGGCATAATCCGAAATCTCTCCGGCGAGGACATGGGAGACGATATGGTTGCATTAAATGCCTGGGACTGGTATTCATCTGCCCTTACCTACGGCAATATAGAAAATCTTATTGTGGAGAACTTAAAGAGCAAGCACAATGAATTGAGACTTCTCCCGGGAAGAAAGGTGTACGACGACGGCTCATCCAACGAGTGTGCAATCCGCAACTGTATACTATGCAACATAGAGGGTGTATATACTTTCAAACTCTACGGTCAGCCCCTCTTCCGCGACCCCGAGCGTGATTTTTCGCCAATACCCGGAATTATAGAAAATGTCCATTTTGAAGACATAAAATTCCCCGAAATGGCAGATGCGGGAATTGCGGGAATTACCGTGAACGGTCTTTTTGACATTTGCGCCGACACAGACAACCTCACATTCGAAAACATAAGTGTGAAAAGTACCTTTGAAGACTTCAAAAAGAAAGGTATCCCCGTAATAAAAGTGGGACCCCTTTCCCAGACCTACACCTTCGGCAGCGATGACCCCAAAGACTGGAAAGAACTTTTCTACCCCGACCACATAAACACAGTTAAAAACACAGTTATCTCCAATGTGGAATTTACAGACAAAAAAGCCGAAAAAGAAGATGAAAACTTCATCATCCGCACAGTGAAACTTTCGGTGAATAATGATTATCCCAACACAAAACCCAAGGGCGGAACAGGTTACGGAATAACAGAAAACGTTATTTTTTAAACGATGCTGATAATTCTTAAAAAAACATTGGACAAAACCCAATTTGTCTGCTATAATCAAAAACGCAAAGTATGAAAAAGCAATAACACGGCGGATATTCTTTGGAAATCTGACCTTTGCCAAAAAGTAAATACTTTGCAAATTGTATTGTATCCTCAAAGAGAGGAATAATAACAGGAGGTTTTTTTATGAACGAAAGACAAACAAATGTAAGAACACTGGTTACAACCGCGATACTGACCGCACTCGTGGTACTTCTTCAGTTTTTGGGAAGTGCCATAAAACTGGGACCCTTTTCCATATCCCTTGTGCTCATACCCATCGTAATCGGTGCGGCAAAATGCGGAATCGGCGCAGGTGCCTGGCTGGGATTTGTGTTCGGAGCGGTGGTGCTTTTATCGGGCGATGCTGCTCTCTTTATGGCGGCAAGTGTTCCCGGCACCATAATCACCGTTCTTGCAAAAGGTATCATCTGCGGACTCGGAGCAGGCGCAATGTACAAACTGTCTCACAAGATATTTAAAAACGATTTTGTTTCCGCCATCATATCCGCAATTGTATGCCCCGTTCTCAACACCGGCGTATTTCTTCTGGGATGTCTTGTGTTCTTTATGGACACAGTAAAGATGTGGGCGGAGGCCGCAGGACTTGGCGCTAATGTAGGACAATACATGATATTCGGACTTGTGGGAGCAAACTTTCTGTTTGAAATTGCAGTAAATGTTATTTTCTCTCCTGCAATCGTACAAATATTAAAGGCGACAGAGAAATAAGGTGATATGAATGATACTTGCAATAGACATTGGAAACACCCAGATTGTGCTGGGCTGTATAGACGATAAAAAGGTAATATTCAAAGAAAGAATGTCCACCAACCACAAGGCAACCAGACTTGAATACGCATCTATGCTGAAAACCGCATTCGATATGTACAGCATCGACATTTCCGACCTGGAAGGTGCTGTGATTTCTTCGGTTGTGCCCCCCGTAACAGGCAATGTGGCACAGGCGGTGGAAAGTTTTGCAAAGGTAAAACCCCTCATTGTGGAACCGGGTATCAAGACAGGAATAAACATCAAAATAGACAATCCCTCCCAACTCGGAAGCGACCTTCTCGTTTCTGCCGTTGCAGGAGTAGACCGATACAAACTCCCGCTCATTATAATTGACATGGGAACTGCGACCACTGTTTCTGTGATAACAGAAAACAAAGAATACATCGGCGGAGCAATACTCCCGGGTGTTATGATATCGCACGATGCACTCGTGTCTGGCACATCCAAACTAAACGGAGTTGCACTCGGGGCACCGGGCAAGGTAATCGGTTCCAACACCACAGACTGTATAAAAAGCGGTCTTGTGTACGGTAACGCGGGCGCTCTGGACGGAATTATAGACGGCATCAATGCCGAAATAGGAAAAGAATGTTCAGTTGTTGCTACGGGCGGTCTTGCCCAGGTGGTTGTCCCGTTCTGCAGGAAGAAAATCACCATAGATGATGAACTTCTCATAAAGGGACTGCGTATTATATATGAAAAAAATAAACAGTAACAAAAGGGAATGTAAAAAAAGTCCAGACCGTTTATAGGCTCCATTACTGAACTTCTATAATGTCAAAATGGCAAAAAACACTC
>JAZNJU010000038.1:0-2343 GCA_045578205.1 Clostridia bacterium
AACTTGTAGCGCGCGTAAAGGCACATTTGTCCCGTTATGAGAGATTGGTGAGTTCT
Source organism: Clostridia bacterium (assembly GCA_045578205.1). Taxonomy (GTDB): domain Bacteria; phylum Bacillota; class Clostridia; order UMGS1810; family UMGS1810; genus RGIG8748. The sequence continues at coordinate 57 of JAZNJU010000038.1, forward strand.
TCCCAGAAGTCAAATGATATGGTGGAAATCCGTGGTATCAAGATTGATAAAACCGCAAGACGTGTTTATATTAACGGAGAGGAAAAGGTATTTACGACGAAGGAATTTGACCTTTTGACTTTTCTTGCAGAGAATCCGAACCGTGTCTTTTCCAAGGACGAACTGTTCCGTGAGATATGGGATATGGAGTCTATCGGTGATATAGCAACCGTGACGGTTCACATTAAAAAAATCCGTGAAAAAATTGAGGATGATACTTCAAATCCGCAGTATATTGAGACGATTTGGGGCGTGGGATATCGGTTTAAGTTGTAGAGATAAGACAAAAAGCCTTGCAGACCGCATAAACACTAAGGAAAACCGCTTTTGTTATGTGGTAATATATGATAAAATATTACCAAAAATATTACCATAGGCTGAAATTCACGAAGTAAAGAAGAACGCTATGGAAGAATTAGTATTTAATTTTGATGAAAGCGAAGCACCAAAGAAGAAAGAAGTAATCACTTATGAACCAGTTGAAAAGGGCATAAGGCGGAAACTGAAAGACGGAAAGAAGTTTTCTTATGAGGCTACTGTTGATTTTGGCAGGGTGGAAGTGTATGACGAAGAATTAAAGCAATTTATCAAGAAGCAGGACAAACGAAGAAAGACCTTTAAGACATTGGCAGAAGCAAGAAAATGGCTTCATCAAATCGAACTGCAAAAGGCAGAAGCCAAAGAGAAAAAGGTCATTTACAAAAATGAGGGTATTCGTTTGGTTGATGTGGCGGATGAGTTTCTGGAACTGAAACGCAAGCAAGCCAAAAAGGGAAAAATCAAAGAAAGTTATGTTGAACAATTACGCATACAGACAGACCATTTCAAACGGTTCTTTAATGGTGAGCGTACCACATTTGTAAAAACCATACAGACCGCACAGATTGAAGCATATTTTGAATTTGAAGAAAAGCAGGGAATTTCTAGGAAATCTATCGAGAAATATAAAACCCATTTAAAGCAGATTTGGGCTTATATGCTGAAAGATAAAGTAAGATATGGTGTAAGTGAAAATGTTGTTGAGGGTGCTGAAATCTCCGCACCGAAAAAAGAATATAAAGCCTCTGCACTTGATTACAAGCAATTAAATGAACTGATTTATGAAGCCACCACAATGGAAGACCCGAGTTTTCTGTATCTTGTTGTTATGTCTATGACACAGGGACTTAGGCGAGGGGAATTGTGTGGCTTGATGTGGAAAGATATAAACTGGGAAACCAAAAGAGTTACGATTTGCCATAATCGTGTGCAGTTAGTAACGAAAGACACCGTAAAATTGCCGAAGCGTGAAAAGGTTCGAGAGATTGAACTGCATAACGCAGGCTATACCACATTAAAGATATATAAGGAATGGCAGGAGGCTATACTTGGCAGACCAGTAGCACCCGAAGCCTTTGTATTACAATGGGAAATCAATCTACTGCAAGATTATGTATGCCACACTGGAAAAGTATCTCGCAAGTGGAAAGAGATTTATCATTATCTCAATAAGTGCCGAGTGAAAGCCAAAAAGGAAGAGTTGCCTTATGGTAGAATACACGACGGAAGACATACATATATTACTTTGCTATTACACGGAATAGAAAAGGACGATAAGAGCATTATTGCTCCTGCTTCTTTCTTCCAAGTGTATGAAAGTGCAGGTCATACCCTGCCGAGAGCAATGCAAAATGTATCTAATACTGTTTATAATGAAGATAAAGGCGATAGGTGGGATATTACAAGATTTTGGAACGAGGCTATTTTTACCGATATTGCAGAATGTTGGCGGTTTGCTTGTGAGGTTCGACAGATTGAAGAGGAAATGATGACCGAACTGGAAAAAGCCACAAAGCAGGTACAAAAGCAGCAACGATTGGAAAAAGCCAAAGCAGAACGATTAAAAGGCAATCCACCCGAAGACATACTTATTGAATACAAATAGCAAACAAGCAGGAGCATAAAAACTCCTGCTTTAAAATTGTAAAATAATGTTATAATTTGTTTGAGATATTTGTATGTATGTGATACAATCAAGGCACGTGTATACAAGGGAGGTGAGATTGGAATGAAGATTATTTCAAGAGAAGAACTTGCGAAAAGCAAGGAGGCTTTAGATGTTCAGATTAGCAAATTGTATTCTTCAACGGATAAGGAGAATGACGATGAGCGAAAAAGAACCAATAATTATCTGCAATGGATTTCAAAGAAGACACAATATGTAATGGATGAGCCTTCTTTTGTTTGTGATGAAGAAGAAAAATTAGTT
>JAZNJU010000039.1:0-8046 GCA_045578205.1 Clostridia bacterium
TCGCTCATTAAATCCTTCATGGACAGAGCGTTCTACTCGGGCAAAGGAGTGTACACACTGAAACCTGCAGCCTGCATAGTATCCGCAAGAAGAGCGGGAACAACTGCAGCGTTTGAAGAAATAAACAAGTATTTCACCATATCACAGATGCCCATAATATCTTCAAGATACTGGAATATGGTTCACGGTTCAAAACCCGAGGATGTGTTAAAGGACGAGGAAGGTCTCCAGACAATGCGTGTTCTTGCAAGAAATATGGCGTGGTTTTTGCGTCTAAAAGAGGCAGGAGACAAAATGGGAGTAGAACTTCCAAAACAAGAGGATGCAATCCGTACCAATTTTATACGTTGAATAGAGCAAAGAGACTGTAGCAAAATGAAAAGGAAAGATTCGTCGGAAATCGCCGAACTCTGCAAACTGTATTATATATACAAAATTATGTAGGGGACGGCCTTTAGGACGTCCCGAAAAAACCATTTTGCTATAGCCTTTTTAATTTTGTGTAAACAAACTGTTACCGGACTTTTAACTCTTCTTGAACTTCATTGACTTTTGCCATATCATGGATTATACTGTGAAAAACGAGACAGGAGATGTATCACTTGGGATTTTTTTACAGATTAAAAATGCGTTATCAACAGTTTATGATAGGCAGGTATGGTGTAGATGAACTAAATGTCTTTCTTCTTATACTGTCATTTGCGTTTGTATTGCTTTCCAGAACTTTTTTTGGAAACATTGTTTTTGTTATCCTTTCCTGGGTGTTTCTTATTTTATGTTGCCTAAGAATGTATTCCAGAAACATTGCAAAGAGATATGAAGAAAAAGAAAAGTTTCTGAGAATAAAGAGTAAATTTCTTTCATGGTACAGAATTAAGCGTGATGCTTTTAGAAACAGAAAGACTCACAAATATTTTCGATGCAAAAACTGTCGTGCGAGTATAAGAGTTCCGAGAGGTGTAGGTAAAATCAAGGTTTCATGCCCAAAATGCAAGAAAGAAATGATAAAAAAAGTATAATAAGAGCACAAAAAGAGCCGGACAAAAAGTCCGGCATTTTTGCTTTAAAAATGTATTTTTACGCCCGCTTCCGTAAATTCGGATAGTGTCTTCTCATTTATGGCTGTGTTTGTTACAATACAATCTGCAACAGAAACATCGGCAATTTTAACAAAAGCACTGCGGTTGAATTTTGAGAAATCTGCAGCAACAATACATTTGTCGGATTGCTCAATCATTATTCTGTCCAATTCTGCTTCTTTGTCATAGTATGTAGTGAAGCCGTTTTGTATATCAATTCCGTCAACCGACAGAACAAATTTGTCTGCGTGGTATTTTTTTAGTTGCGAAACAGCATCTGCGCCAAACGAAAACTGATACTTGGTGTTAAGCGACCCGCCAATGAGAACAACATTGTAGTTTGGGTTTCCGGATGCTTCAAGAGCAATGGCTATGGAGTTTGTAACAATGTTGAGGTTATAATCGGCAGGGAATTTCCTGAAAGTGAGCAGGGTAGTCGTACCGGAATTTAACATCACGGTGTCATTGGGTTCAATCATATCGGCAATTTTTGTTGCAATCTCAACTTTTTGTGATTGATTTGTTTCCAACCGTTGGGTCATATCCATACTGTAGTATGGTTTGTAAGAACTCACAGCGCCGCCATGAACACGTGACAAGAGTCCCTTTTTTTCCATATCGGCAAGATAATTTCGGATTGTAACCTCGGAAATTCCGAACATTTCGCTAAGTTCGGTTACTTTTACACTACCGTTTTCGTTCACTAAATCCATAATTTTCTGTTTTCTGTTGTTGGTTTCCATAACTAAACCTCCATTGAAAAATACATATTCAGTATATCACATATGAAATTCTATGTCAATGTTACATCCGACATCACTTACGAATATGTTTCGAAACGAAACAAAACGAAAATAAATAGCAAAAAAACATTGACAAATGAAATGCGATGGTGTATTATAATTTTGTAATTATAATTTTTAAAAAGGAGATAATTGTTATGAGCAAAAATTGGGCAAAAATGGACCTCACTCAGGTTCCGAACATTGTATCTGAAACAGTACCCGGACCCAAATCCGTAGAGTACCACGAAAGATGTGCAAAGCATATGAAAGGCTATTCCAGTCAGGTTAAACTTTTCCCCGTTACATTTGAATCCGGTTATGGTTACACATTAAAGGATGTTGACGGAAATACATATCTTGACTTTTCTTCCGGTATCTATGTAACAGGTCTCGGTCATTGCCACCCCAAGATCAGTGAGGCTGTAGCAGAGCAGGCAAAGAAACTTATGAACTGCCACGACTTTACCACAAGAGTAAAGATGGAACTTGTAGAAAAAATGCACGAAATCACAGGCGGACGTTTTGGCGGTTTCCAGTTCTATGATTCCGGTACAACTGCAGTAGAAGCAGGTCTTCGTTGTGCTCGTGCTGCTACAGGCAAGCAGGAATTCATCTCTTTCTTCAGAGATTTCCACGGCAAGACATACGGTGCAAACTCCCTTGCTGTTGTAGGTCCCGATACTCACATGAGAGCACCCGGATTTATGCTCGTTCCCAGACCCAATCCCTACCGTGACTTCTTTGGCAGAAGCGAGGAAGAGGCTTGGAAAGATTCTTCACCATACATAAATATGATAGAAGGTATGCTCGACAACGCTTGTGCATCCGGTGGCAAGAATGTTGCTGCAATCGTTTTAGAACCCATTCAGGGTTGGGGCGGTTCCATCATTCCTCCCGATGACTTTATCCCTGCACTCCGTGCACTTTGTGACAGAAGAGGTATTCTCCTCTTTGCTGACGAAGTTCTTAACTGTATGGCAAGAACAGGTAAGTACCTTGCTATGGACCACTGGAATGTTACAGCAGATATCACAACACTCGGTAAGGGCTTTGGTAACGGTTTCCCCGTAACTGCGCTTGCAGTTTCCAAGGATCTTGCTCCTGCAATCGAAAAGATTTCTGCTTCTTCAAGTTACGGCGGAAATCCCATGGCTTGTATTGCTGCTCTCGAATCCATCAAGGTTATTGAAGAAGAAAACTTAAACGAACGTTCCGAACACTTAGGAAAGATAATGCTCGAAAGAATGGAACAGATGAAGAAAAACCACAAGATTATCGGCGATGTCCGTGCTATAGGATGTCTCCAGGCTATCGAAGTTGTAAAAGACAGAGAAACCAAGGAAGCATTCCCCGAAGCAGGTACAATGATTTACCAGAAAGCATTCGAAAAGGGTCTGGCTTGGGTACCCTCCGGTCACATTCTCCGTATGTCACCTCCTATGATTCTTGATGATGAAGCAGCACTCAAGGGTCTTGATATTATCGAAGAAGCAGTTTACGAAACTGAAAAGCACTTCGGTTATTAATACTTGAGAGGTGGAAACTCTATGAAAACAGTCAGATTCGGTATTATAGGCTGCGGTCTTATGGCAAGAGAATTTGCCTCTGCTGCAGCGCGTTGGTGCCATCTTACAGATGATATCGCACGCCCCGAGATAGTTGCGGTGTGCGATACATCAGAAAAGAGTATGGAATGGTTCAAAAAGAACTTTCCGACTATAAAGTATTTTGTTTCCGACTACAAAGAACTTCTGGACAAAGAGGATATAGACGCAATATACTGCGCAGTTCCTCACAATCTCCACGAGAAGTTCTATGGCGATATCATAAGAAGCGGCAAGGCACTCCTTGGCGAAAAGCCCTTTGGTATCGATAAAGAGGCAAACGAGAATATATTGAAGGCTATCGAAGAAAACCCCGACACCTTTGTGAGATGTTGCAGTGAATTTCCTTACTATCCTGCAATGCAGACCCTCATAAACTGGTACAAAGAGGGAAGATTCGGCAAAGTCCTCGAAATCAAATGCGGTTTCAACCACTGCAGTGATATGGACCTTGACAAGCCTATAAACTGGAAAAGAATGGTTAAATTCAATGGTGAGTACGGATGCCTTGGCGATCTCGGTATCCACACTCAGCACGTTCCTTTCCGTCTTGGCTTTACACCCAAGACCGTAAGAGCACATTTTAGCAATATAGTTAAAGAGCGTCCCGACGGTAAGGGCGGAACTACCGTATGCGATACTTTTGATAACTGCACACTTTTCTGCACAACATACAATGCAGACGGAGATGAAATCCCGATTACATTTGAAACAAAGCGTATGGCACCGGGATGTACCAATAAGTGGTATTTTGAAATCTATGGTATGGATTGCAGTGCAAGATTCTCAAGCGATGATGCAAATGCTTTCCATTACACATCATCCTGGGGCAAAGAGCAGTCCTGGAATCGCATAATTATCGGTTACAAACCTATGCTTCCTACCATTACAGGACCTATATTTGAGTTTGGATTTACAGACGCAATGCAGCAGCAACTTGCCGCTTTTGTACTTGAGTACACAGGTGAGACTGTTCCTTTTGGTCTCTTTACCGCAGAGGAAACAAAACTTTCCCACAAACTGGCTACCGCAGCGCTTAAATCTTTCTACAACAAGACGGTAGAGACTATAGACTGATAAATTCAATTGAGGAGGGGATATATATGAACAAAAAAGTAGCATTTGTATGTTTTGGTGAAATAAACACACCTATAGACAGACTTAATATGAAACACGATGAGGGACTTTCCGTAATCAAAAATCTCGGTTACGAGGTGTTCGACGGCGGTCTTGTAATTGATGACCCCGAGTATAACACGGCAGACGCGGCAGTGGAAAAAATTGCCGACAAAGATTTTTCTGCACTTGTTGTATGCGTAGCAGGTTGGGTTCCTACACACGCGGTTATTCGTGTAACCGACAAATTCAGACATATTCCCATGCTTTTGTGGGGACTTTGCGGCTGGAAAGAAAACGGCAGAATCATAACAACAGCGGAGCAGGCAGGTACAACTGCCATAAGACCCGCATTTGAGGCTCTCGGTTATTGCTTCAAATATGTTTACAACATCATAGGCAAAGACTATCCTCTGAAAAAGATAAATGCTTTCCTGATGGCTTGCTGTGCCAAAAAGGAACTCAGAAGTGCGCGTGTGGGTACTATGGGCTACCGCGATATGCTTCTCTACGGAACACAGTTTGAGGGTAACAGCATGAGAGGACAGATAGGCGTAGAGGTTGAGCCTTTTGAAATGCTCGAAATGACACAGAATCTTGATAAACTTTCCGACAAAGACATCCGTGACGGGGTTGACTTTGTAAAGTCAAACTGGAAGTTCAACAAGGAATGTGACGACAGCGTTATAGAAAACGGTGTTAAATATGCTCTCGCTATCGGAATGAAAATAAAAGAGCGCGGATGGGAAGCGATAACCCTCATCGATGTTGACGGAATGAAGAAACTTCTCGGTTTCCCCCCTGCAATGGTATTTATGCTTCTTGAACATTATTACGGTGTTCTTACAATACCCGAAAACGATATTATGGGTGCTGTAACACAACTTGCGCTCAAATATCTCACAGAGCAGATTGTACCTTATCTTGAATATTATGAATTCTTTGAGCAGAGTATGTTAATCGGTGTTCCGGATTTTGTCCCCAAGGCGGTAACAGATGGAGATGTAACAGTTCTTCCTGCGGCATTCGGTCTTCTTAACTCATCACTTCTCAATGTGTCAAAGGTAAAGACCGGTTATGTAACCTGTGCAAGAATTTATTATCTGAACGGTAAATACAAGATGCACGTTTACACAGCAGAAGCGAAAACTCCTCCTGCTTGGAATGAGTATGGATGGGATGACCCCGCTCCGCAACTTCCGAGCCTTGAGGTATTCCCTGACAGTTGCACTGTGGAAGAGTTTGCACAAAACGTTGCAGGTCAGCACGTGCTTGTTGCTTACGGTGACTACACAGAGGAAATCAAAGATTTCTGCAAGATAATGGATATTGAACTTGTTATGTAATCGGAGACATAAAAATGTATATAGGAATAGACTTAGGCAGTACAAACATCAAGGCGGCGCTTTATGATGATAAAATGAATCTCAAAGACCGTCGGAGTATCCCTGTAACGTATATAAGGGAAAATGGTTTTGTAGAGTTTGATGCAAAAACATACACCGAAAATCTCGTGGGTTTACTTTCTGAGATGCTTCGTGAAAACAAGGTAAAAGCAGTAAACGAAATCGCTTTTACAGGTCAGGCGGAGTCGCTTGTTGTAGTGGGAAAAGACGGGAATCCTCTCATGAATGCAATTTCCTGGATGGATGAACGTTCAACATCGGAATGCAGTGAACTTGAAAAGATTTTCACCAAAGAAGAATGTGAAAAGGTTACAGGTCAGCAAGCAGTGCTGCCCACCTGGCCCGCCACAAAAATTCTTTGGCTTAAGAAAAACAGACCGGAAGTTTTTGAAAATGCCCAAACATATATGCTTCTTAAGGATTATGTGGTGTTTTACTTTACAGGAAACAAGTTTTCCGATATGTCTATTGCAACATTTTCTTTCTATTTTGATATCTACAAAAAATGTTACTGGAAAAAAATGATAGGTGCAATCGGTATAACCGAAGACAAACTTCCCGAACTTATTGAACCTTGCTCAGTTGCCGGAAATCTTAAAAGCACTCTTTTGGAAAAACTGGATATTGAGGGTATAACAAAGGTAAATGTCGGAACCTTAGACCATTTTGCAGGAATGATAGGTACCGGAAATATTTCGGAGGGCAAAATTACACTTTCTACCGGCACCGTTATGGCGATGGCAACATTTTCAAAAAAGGACACCTCGGACATCGCGGGTGTTGCAATGCACTATGGATTTATTCCCGACACCCACATTATGCTCCCTGTTTGTGAAAGCGGAGGAGTAAGCCTTGAGTGGTTCAAGACAAGTTGTATGAAAGATACAGGTTTTGCAGAAATAGACCGGACAGTTAAGGACAGGAAGAAAAACAACATAATATTTCTTCCCTACCTTGTGGGTACCAACTCGCCCGATTTTGATTCCCGTGCAACAGGTGTGTTCTGGGGATTAAGAGGAGAACACGACGCCTTTGATATGGCGTATGCCGTAATGGAAGGGGTAGGTTTTCTCCTCCGAAAGAACTGTGAACACATAGAGAAAAACGGGTCTGCGATAAAAAGTATTATTGCAACCGGCGGAGGGGCAAAGAGTGATGTGTGGTGCCAACTTCAGGCAGACATAACAGGAATTCCCGTTATGATTCCAAAGGAAAAGGAAGCAGCATGTCTTGGTTCCGCGATAATTGCGGCAGTAAGCGACGGAAAAATTGCAGATTTTGAAAATGCCGCGCAAATGATTGAGTTTGAAAAGGTATATGAACCGTCGGGTGACGGCAGACTTAATAAAAAGTATGAACAGTTCACCAAACTCTATGAGTTTTCGTGCAATTTGAACTAGAGAATAGCACGCATTAATATCAAATGACACAACAATTTGTTGAATGTCAAAATACACGCACACCAAAAGCCACGGACAACCCGTGGCTTTTGGTGTGCTGTATATTATCTGTGAAAATCCCTGAATACTTTCGGGGATTTTCCGTTTTTTTGCCTGAACACTCTGTAAAAATAACTCATACTCTGGAATCCGCATTCAAAGCAAATGTCTATTATAGGTTTGTTAGTGTTTATAAGGAGGTTTGATGCGTAGTTTATTTTAAGGTCGTTTATGTAATCTGTTACTGTTATGGAATAATACTTTTTAAATGAACGGCAAATGTGTTCTCGGCTTTTGCCCGACAGTATAACCATCTGTTCAATACCAAGTGAAAAGTTTTCAGGTTTTTTCATTTTGTCGTTTAGTTCGCACATCCACGACGGCATCTTGATTTTTGTATCACGGGATTTTGAATTTACAAAATATGGGAATATATTTGCAAGTATTACCCTTGTGTGCATTTTGATTGATTCGCTGTCATTTCTGTTTTCAGAATTTAGTTCGTTTATCTGTGCAATAATGCTTTTTCTGTCGTTCTTGTCCAGTATTATGTGCGGAGGTGTGCTGCAGGTAATGAGTTTACTGATGGTTTCTTCATTGACTAGATATGCAAAAAG
>JAZNJU010000040.1:0-33838 GCA_045578205.1 Clostridia bacterium
AGTCAGAAGCGGGAACGGAAATCGCAACAGCCGTTGAGTTTCTGTTGGTATACAAAGTACTGTTTGTTTTATTTGCGATAAGATTGTCCGGTCTTGTTTCGGGTGCAGTATAGTCACTGTAATCGGGAATATCGGCTACAGTTACCTTGAGACCTTTTCTGAATCCTGCATACTCGGCAGATGATGCAAGAATTATATAATCGCCGAAAGGTGCATTGTCTGCCACGGTAAATACTGCATTACCATTTTCGGAAGATGTAAGAGTTATGCAGTCTACTTCCGCTGTTCTGTCGGCATTCAATACCTTGTAGGTAAAGTCCTGACTGAGTTCGCCGGGAGTACCTATCTGGTTTACAACCTGTGCGGTTGTTGCAATTGTTTTTCCGGGAGCAACTCTTGTTGTGCCGTTTGCACTGTGGCTGATATCAAATGCCACTTCTTCTGCTATATAAAACGCGTTCTTGTTGAAATCAATTACAGTGCCCTCCACGGGAGTTTTACCATTGGGTCCAAATCCCATTTGCAGCATAAAGTCACCTGCTGTTTTGCTCTCTGTAGATTCAACGGGTATTGTTGTTGCAAATGTCTGCCATGCATCTGTCTGTGTTACATCAAATCGCTTTATAACCGCTTTTGTTTTATCAGTAAATAATGTCATTGCAAATTCAGGACTTGCATCTACTGTGGGTTCAACATTTTTAAGTTGGATTTCCACAACATAATTTGTGTTCTTTGTTGGGAAGTATCCGTTGAAACCGTTTGCATTTGTTGCATTGGTATGTGTACCTTCTACAGGATAATAACCACCGTATTGGAATGTAGGTGAGCAGAAAGTGTATCTTGTAGTGTAGTAGTCAGAAGCGGGAACGGAAATCGCAACAGCCGTTGAGTTTCTGTTGGTATACAAAGTACTGTTTGTTTTATTTGCGATAAGATTGTCTGTTCTTGTCTCAGACTTAACATAATCGCTATAATCAGGAAGATCGGCTACTGTAATCTTAACACCCTTTTGGAATCCGGAATAATCTGAAGAAGTTGCAAGGATTACATAATCTCCGAAAGGAGCATCATCTGCCACGGTAAATACTGCATTGCCGTTTTCCGCAGATGTAAGAGTTATGCAATTTACTTCCTCTGTTCTGTCGGCATTCAATACCTTGTAGGTAAAGTTCTGACTGAGTTTGCCGGGAATACCTATCTGGTTTATAACCTGAGCCGTTGTCGTTACTGTTCCTCCGGGGGAGGTGATGGATTTTCCGTTTGATACTCTGTGAGTTACATCAAATTCCTTTTCTACTGCCACATATGCAGAGGCATTGTACACCTGAAAAGCAGTATTGAGGGGCGGAATAATACTTGTATCGTAGCCTATACGCAAGGTAAGGTTATCTGCATCCGTACAGTTGATACCGATTACTCCTTTTAGTGTCTGCCAATCGTCGGTGCTTGTGATTTCCTGTGAAACAATCCCTCTTCCTGTTGTGCCTCCGGCTGTAAAGAGACCCACACCCACAAGAGGATTAGCCTCTCCGTCACTAACCTTGGAAGCGGCTATCTCTACAACATAATTTGTAGTGCCGTTTGGAGGCAGATATCCATTGAAAGCAGCCTTTGCAGAATCTCTTCCTGTAGTGGAACCCACATTGGTACCCTCAATAAGGTACCATGCACCATTGTCAAATTTATTAGATGTATTGACAAAAGTATACTTTGTAGCACCACCAACTGTTCCTGCTGCCAAGTTTACTGAAGTTGTGTTCCAGTCGTAGTACATATTGTTGCTTGCAGGGTCATTAAGAAGGTTTGCAGGTCTCAATGCTTCGGGCAGATAGTCCTCGTTGCCGCCTGTGGCGGGAAGTACTGCCTGAGGCTCAGCATCGTCTGTCATAAAGTGTGCAAAGCCTATGTAACTATTGGTAGCATCTGTACTTACATTTTCTACCGTAAGTGTATGCTGGCCGTATTCAAGATTTCTTGTAATAAGGTCGTGAGCAACACTGTAACTTTCGTGAGAGGTAGGTGTGAGTGTGATTTGCTTGGAAATTTCATCCTCCGTTCCTGCATCTACGGTAAGTTTCATAATACCGCCTTTTATCATACTGTAGGCATAGGATATACCTATGCTTCTGCCAGTAAAGGTAAATACCGCCTTATCTCCTGCTGTTTTGGAGAGTGCCCAATTTGTATTGATTGTCTCGGGCACGGCAACAGCAGAATTGGTCATAACTCCCTCATCATCGGATTTAACCCAGTTGCCTGTGTATTCCACATTTTCATCATCGTGATTTACTATGTCGGGATTTTGGAATATGTATCCTCTCTCATAGTGAGGTCTGTCTGTTAAAGGCTTTTTGAAATATGCTTCATAATCCTCATTAAATTTACTTGTTATATAATCTGCATAAACCTTGTGACCTTTGTTATTGGGGTGTGTACTGTCGTTTGTAAGAGCAGTAGTGCTGGCTGTATTATCTCTGTCGTACAACACAAGATTCCCCTTTGCTTCTTCATCTACGATATGCTGATGAAGATTGATGCTCGCTATTCCGTAGTGTTCAGCAATTTTCTGGTGTTCGGCTATAGAAGCATCTACATCAAATGCAAGGGGCGAATCGCCTGTGTCGTGTACTTTGTGTGTATAAAGGAATATAATGGTTGGTATCTTGGGAAGAGAAAGAAGTTTTCTTACAATACCTTCCATATTGGCTCTTACATTGCGTTTTCCGGTTTCGGTAAGTACATATCCGGAATCATTAACCGCAAATTCTACAAACACAACATCGGGAGCATACTTTCCGATATGCTCTGCAGTTCTGAATACACCGTACTCGGAGGGTGTACCGCCTATACCTGCATTGATTTCCGTAACTGTTTTGTTTGGAAATCTGGTTTTGAAGAATTCGTTTACAACCAAGGTGCTGTATCTGTTCTCAAGTCTGGGGTCGGCAGCACCGCCATAGGTTATGGAACCGCCCAGAAAAGCGACCTTGATTTCGCCGTCTTCGTTGTTTAAGTTGTCAATTCCCCATGTTGTCTCTGTGTCTGCAAGAGCAGGTAATGTAATACAGCCGATTACCATTGCCATGCACAAAAGCACAGAAAGAATTTTCTTTAACATACTTTAAACATCTCCTCTAAAAATTTTAACAATCAGTATTATATCTAAAATAATTTCTTATTTTAAATCTTTGTAATAAATATCCTTTATATCGGGATACTGCTTTTCCAGGTACTGCGCAATTTTGAGTGCATTATCGAACTGTATACGCTCGTTCTGGGCATTTACAGCGCCGCTGTCCAAAAATGCACCAATTCCGGCTATCCATTCCTCGCTGTACATACATCCTGCAACAGTTGCCACATCTGCCATAGATACCATAAGGTGTCCGTTTTTGTTGTATGGCGCCTGCGTTGCAGTTATTGTATCTCCGTCAGCACTATAGGTTAAAGCACCATCAGCAAATACTGCACTCTTGCCACGAATTGTAAGGGTGGTTCCGTCTTCCGATACACTTCCGCCAAAGAGTTTTGCAGCAACACCGACGGGTATCATAATATAGTCTCCCCTCTTTTCGGGGATGGCGTGGGATACATCAAACATTCCGTCCCTGCCGAGAACCTTGGAAATTCCGGGGATTACAAGCATTACATTTTCTGCAGGGAAAGTATCCAGTACGGACCTCGCCGCAAGGAAATCTGCTTTTTTCTGCAGGGCTTCAAAAACTTCGCTTCCCGGCACCAAGGATGCACCCGAGAAGGAAATGGAATCTGTGTCTCTCGACATAGATACAAATTCCAACCCTATATCGCGAGGTGCAGTTGATGTGGTATCGGAATAGTCAAATATCACGTTTGAGTCTATTGTAAGCACTATATGACATCCGATTTCGGTATTTACAATACCAATCTCTACACTGTGTTTCTCACCGTCTGCAACATCGAGATTACGGGTTTCCAGAACGGATGCACTTGCGCCGTCTGCCTTCTGGAATTCTATGAGACCTTTTTTGATAACAAAGTAGTAGCCTCTGTTTGTAGCGACATACTGTATGGTAGACGGATTGGCACTTAAGCCGAAACTAACCCATCTGCTCTCTTTGTCATCAGCAAAGTCCACTGTCATATTAAAGCAGTACACAACCGAGCCCGAAAGTTGGGAAAGTGTCTTACTGCCGGCAGGGTTCCAGTTTGTAGGGTCATAGCCTTTGTTGGTAATGGCGGCATCCTGCAGAATGATTTCGTCTGTCCAGTTGCTTCTGTCATAATAATCCAGAAGATCTACATAACCCTTGTTTATAAGTGACTTGTCATCGAGATAACTCTCTATAACACCCAGTCTTACATCAAGAGCCCTCTGAGAATATTTGCCAAGCCTCAAGCCTGCAAGAACTCTTGTCTTATATATGTAATCTGTAAGAAATGCTTTTGTACCCTCTTTGAAAGTTCCGGGTTTTGTTCCTTCGGATATTTTTGAGAGTTTGCCCTCAGCCATGGTTATGGCAGATTCCAATGCCTGTGTGTCCAAAGGCTCGTATATACCTGTTGTAAAACTGTACACAGCACCGTCGTGCTCCCAGGATGCTGCAAGTTCACGCGATGTATTGTGCGCTGTGACCTTCCAGTAATATTTTGTACCTGCTTCAAGATTTTGAGGCGAATACATATTGAACTTCGTATTTTCGCATACAATCACATTGCTAAATTCAGAGTCCGTTGCAATAGTTATAACATATTCATTTGCAAGGAATGCATCCTGCCAGTATAACTGGAGTCCATTGGTAGACACTGTGGAGCCGTTTTGGGGATACATAAGTCTAAATGGCGAAGTCTCGGCACTTAAGGCATATTGGCTCTTAAGTCCTATGCTGTCCATATCGAAATTCTTTTCCGTAAGAAGTCCCGGAATCTTCTGCGCTGTTTCGCTGTCACTGCGTACGCGGAAGTCCATATTTGCCGCATCCACAAATATATCCTTTGTTAAATCTGTGGGATTGTATCCAAAATAGGAGTACTTCTGTGCATCCTCACATATTGATACCTCTGTAGGTCCTACACATATGTTGCCGTCAAACTCTGTATGAACACGGGGATTTCGGTTTGTCTTTACCCAGTCGGCAAAATCAGGATATGCCTTAAAGTATGTTTCGGGATCGGCAATATCGCTTACCAGGGTATCCAGGGTATCAAGTGAGGCGTCACCGTATGCGGTAGCACGCACAGTATCACCGGTAGTACCCGGATTGTAACTGAAGGTCCACGCCTTGTTGGTATCTACAAACACATTGTTGCGCACCTTAATAGCGGCAGAACCATGGTCATTGTATGCGCCCTCCATATTTACAAGGATATTGTTTTCAAAGGTAATTCCCTGCTGACAATCATCCACATACAGCGCTCTTACGCCGTGAGCCCTGAGGCGGGTATCTGTAGGCCAAAGATTGTGGATAAAGTTGCGTCTTACCACAGAGCCTCGCTGAATCTGATTTCTACCCTGATATATGGCACCTGCATCGGATACCTCTCTGAGCACATCGTATATTTCATTGTTTTCAACAATATGGTCATTACCAAAAAGGAACACGGCATGTTGAGCGGATTTTCCTATATGGTTATTACGGAATGTATTGCCTACTCCCGTAAGAAGAACGGCACCATCGGGAATATAGCGTTGATTACAGGTAGTTACTATATTATCCTCTATTATATTGCCCGAAGCCTTTAGGGTGTCGGCATTGCCACCGCAAAGATAAAGTGCGGTACCGCCTATCATTTCAAATATGCAACCTCTTATGTCGCTGTTGTAGGAGGCATCGTTAAACATATATGACTTCTGCCAGTAACCTGCACCCGTAATTGGTTTTTTGGTACTGTAACTGTTTATAGCCTTTGACGCAATACTCTTAAAATGACAGTTTTCAAAATCTACATTCACAACCTCACAAAGTTTGACACCTATTCCTCTGCACTGTGAAAACTCCAGTCCGCGGAAAGTAACGTGTGAAACATTGTTCATAGTAACAAGATTTGTTGCAACAGAAAGTTCTATCTTGGAATCTGCCATTGTATATGCAGGATACATATAAAGTTTCATGTTGTATCTGTCTATGTGGAATTCTCCGGGAAGGTCTATTTCCTCAAGGAGATTGAATGCTTTCCATCTTTTGGAAACACCGCTTGTATATTTGTAAGGTGCTCGTGATGACATCTCTATGGATTTGGTTTGCGGGTCGAGTTTTACAGGTGTAACTCTCGACATTGAGAAGTCCCATTCGGGGAATGCCGCAACCCACCAGTCTTTTGCGTGTATCCATCTGCCGGGATTACCCTCACTGTACACAATGGTAAGTTGGTTTAAGGTTTTTGTCCACGCGGTGTACTCTCTTCCGTTGGGCCACTGCGCTATGGGTTGTTCCGCTTCATCTACAAACACAGAGTTATAGTCTGTGTTGTTGTCAAACGAAAACGCCGTGGAAACATTGGAAGTGTCTGTTATACTGCCCTGACTTATGCCCTGAGCGGCAAGGTCTATTACCACAACCTTGTCACGCACATCTTCATACAGACGGCTGCGGGTAAATTCATCGGTTACAGGCTGTGCTCCCGACACATCGAGTTCAACAGAACCCTTAAAACGGGGAGTTTCACCCTCATATGCTCTGTACACGATTGGGTTTTCCTCTGTGCCCGAATCGACGGAATCGAAGACAACATTGTCTACGCGGTAGTCACCGCCACGGAATATAACCTCGGACACTGTCATGCCCTTGGCTTTAAGTTCTCTTACGCGCTGTTTTGCACCCTCCAATGTCTTTAGCGGAGCATCTATTGTGCCCACAGCAGAATCGTTGCCGTTTTGGGAAACATAGATAACCGCTTTCTCATCTGCAGATGCAATTACAGGCAAGAGGGTGGCACAAAGCATAAGCACCGTGACAAAAACCGCTATTATTCTTTTTGTCATGTATTGTCCCCTCCTGTTATCTGTAAATTATTGTTCCGTAGTTAAGTCCTCTCCAGTGTGAAAGGAGTATGGTTTTGTCCGGTGTAGTTCCGGATACTTCATAGGTTATTATATCATCAAGATTTGCTTTCTTTATGCTTACTCCCTTGGGAAGTGTTTCAACCACAAATATTGTTGCTGTCTGTACAGACTGGCTGTTGTACTTGGTTTGGTCAGTTACAATTTCGGGAGTGTTGTAGTCTGCAAGGTACTGCTCACCAAGCGCCATTCTTATACAGCCGTTTCTTATGTATGCAGGATAACCCAGAATTGTGTTGGCTTCCATTACATCGTGGTTGCCTGTTTCGGGATATGCAACACCGCCGCAACTGAACACATTGCCTGTGCTGTGGTCATAGGTAAGTCGAATGGACTTGGCACTTCCGTCTGCGTTTTGTGAGAAACGGAAGATATCGCCCGGTTTTATTTCGCAAGGACCGCTTGCAAGAGGGTCATATGCTGAAGGAGTTCTCACAAGTGTTGGGTCCTCGGGATCAAGAACTGCAGGAGTTCTTGTAGGTCCAATGTAAACAGTATCTTCGGATATTATCATATTTGACTCTGTGGCATTGCGTTTGAGATAGTCGAAAAGATATCCTTTTACTGTTGTTACTTCCTCACCGTCTGCATCCACAGATGTACCTACTTTGCTTACAAGAAATGCCTTGTAGTAGTCAACCTGGCTTCCTGTAGCGCCCGAACTGCTTCCTACAAAAACTTCAGGAGAAATGGAAAGAGCATCTTTGGAATAACCGTTTAAGAGGTATCTTCCGCCATCGCGGAACGATGCTGTGTTCAAAGATAACATTCTGTCATCCTTGAGTTCATCTTCCGTTGCAGGGATTCCGAAATATGTGTTTATAGCACTGTTGTATGCATAGAAGGTATCAAGAAGATGTGAATTTGCCTCGTATTTATAACCGCTATTTTGGATATATTCTTCCCACTCGGTATCAGTCATCTGTCCTCTGAGCATATTCATCTTGGGACCTACTCTGTACCAACCTCTGTTGTCGGTATCCTCTGTACCGTAATCCAATGGAAGAACTACCGACCTAAGTATTTTGCTGTCGTCATCGGTAGTGTACAGAATGGCTTCTGTAATGTATGGTGCAATCATATCGATTGCTTCATCTGCATCGTATTTACTGCCGTTTACGGTTATTCTTTCTTCAAGCACAAGTTCTCTTACCTTGCCGCCCGAATCGTAGAGGCGGACTGCATAGTTCTCGGTAAAGCCGTTAGCGTTCCCTTCTGTTTCCAGAAGAACGCCCACTTTGGAGCCGCCCGAAAGAGCACTCTGTTCAAACCATACACTCTCGCCCTTGTAATCAAAATAAACGGTGTATGCCTTGCCTATGGCAGGTGTTTCGGGAGAAAGCATGCTGTCGCAGTGACTTAACTCATAGGTCTTTGTTTCTCCCAGCAATGTGAGTTTTTCGGACTTTTCATAATCGGCGAGTACAAAATCTGTATCTTTCTGCGAAGAAACGATTATCTTGACACATTCGCCGTCCATAGTTTTGAGAACGCTTACAATATCTCCTGCGCCGATATCCTCAAAACCGATATTTTCACCCAGAGAATTGCACACATTGGGTGCAAAAAGTTCGTCGGAGAAATCAAGAGTTTTTACTCCTGTCATTCCGTCATACAGGTCATCTGCATATATTCTTTGGGTTGATGCGTCCTTTTTGGTAACTTTACCCACCATGTAATCGTTTACGATTATGAGGTCGTAGGAAGAACCGTTGGAGGAAGCGAGAGTAACATCACCAAAGAGCACATTGTCTATAACTGCAGGTGTCCACTTGCCTACCGCCTTGCCGTTGTAGATGAGTTTTGCCTTGGGAGCACTCTTTCTTGTGAGTTTTCCGTTTTTATTGTAATAACTGAAATAAGAATTGTCGTAGGATGAATAGTCTTCGATATCTACGCTTATTGCATCGTCGTCGGGACTGATGCACATATAGACAAGGTGGTTTCTTCCGTTATCTGCCACATAGTATGCGTTTACTCTTCTTCCGATATATTCTCTGGCGTAGGTGCAGTTTTCTATGTACATTTTTACATTGTCGACTGCAATCATTGTTTCGCCCACACCGCTTGCAGAATGGAGTGTGGAGATACCGTTATCGGTAACAACGCCCTCTGCTCTTTCAAGTCCGAGGCTCTCGGTAAGGAAAGTTTCGTCGCTTTTTTCATAGTCGATATAGTCCTCACCCATGCCGTTGAATTCATACACGGGGATATCCAATGCGGCATAGATGATGTCTGCTACCATACCGTAGGTTGCAAAATCGGAGGGTGCATAAGATATACCGCTTGTGAGTTTGATGGAAGTTGCGGTCTGGATGTATCCGTTGGGATAACCGCCCTTTATCTCTGCCATGGGGGCATAGCCGAGAATGGAAACGATAACCTTGACAACCTCACCCATGGTAATATCATAGTTAGGTCCGAAGTGAGCAGGTGTCATTCCGTTCATGTAACCGCAATTATATACACTCATTATCGCTTCATACTGAGGAAGAGTACTGTCTACATCCACAAACACCTTTTGGTCGCTGTCGGATAAGAGCACATCGTTGTTATCTTTGCCGAATGCGTTTTCATACCACGCTTTGTAGCCCTTGTCGGCATCCATAAGGTTGCAGATGCCTGCAATAATCTCTGCAAACTCTGCTCTTGAGAGTACCTTGTCTGCATCATATGAGCCTCTGTCCACAACTCCTAATGCAACCAGAAGATTTTCCGCTTCGGAAAACTCTGCGCGGGCAGAAATTGCCATTGTTCCCAAAAGAAGTGTGAATGTCAGAAAAAGGGATATTATTTTCTTCATATAACCTTACCTCCCGTTTGTTCCGATAACATTGGAAATACCAAGTGCATTGGAAATAATACGTGCTGCCTGTGCTCTTGTGCACTGTTCCAGGGGACCGAAACTTCCGTCGGGGAAGCCGTTTAATATTGCATATCCCGAAAGAGAGGAAACAGCGCTTCTTGCATAATCTGAAATTAAGTCAGAGTCTGTAAATATAAGTTGTCCTTCGGGGTCGTTTTCAAGTCCGAGAACTCTGGCAATTATGATACATACATCCTGCCTTGTTATGTTCTCTCCAACACCGAAATTACCGTTGCCCTTGCCTGAAATAATACCCTCTCCGACTGCTCTGGTAATGTAGGGAGCATACCACGCAAAAGCATCAACATCGCTAAATCCTGCATCTGCCGATACACTGCCGACTTTGAATGCGTCTACAACAAGTTTTACAAACTGTTCTCTTGTAACCATTGCTTCGGGAGCAAAAGTTTCCTCGGTAATGCCCGATATAACACCCAGGCTCTTTAAATAGTGGATATCTTCGCAAGCCCAGTGATTTAGGGGAACATCCGCGAAAAGTTCAGTCTGTGCAGGAACTGTCGGGGTGTTCTCTTCGGGCTTTTCTTCTTCGGTACTGCCCACTCTGAAACCGCCTCCGCCTGTATATGAGGGTCTCTTCTGCTCTTCGTAATCGTCCTCGGTGTCTTCCTCATAGTCTTGGGCGGATTCTACCATTTCCTTTAATTCATCTATCGTAAGAAGTTCCTTTGTCACAGAATCGTTGAAGTCTGACTTGTCGGAAAGACCGATATAATTGTCGGGGTCAATTCCCACTGCCTCAAGATTTGCCTTAGTGAGGACTTCCTCTGCGTATTCCACGCCGTACACATTGGGGTATGCAAGTGCGTGAAGTATCATCTGTTCCTTTATGTCAGAATACATATCCGTCCATGTTTTGTAAGCGTTACCGCAAAGAGCACTATGGACTTTGGATTTGTTTGTGCTTGTAAGAAGTGTGTTAAAAGCGCTGAAAATAGTTACTTCGTCTTTATCTATTTCGTCCACTTTCAGTATATCGCCATAGACAAAGTCTCCGTTTTCATCGTACAATTCCACTTCCTCGGGGGTCTTGTTGTACATGGACACTACCGAAAGTCTTTCTATGATTTCCCTAAATTCGGAAAGTTCTGTCACTTCGGAGAGTTTTTCATCTTCTGCGGAAGATATGAGAATTTCCACAAGTGCGTCTGTATCTGCCTTAATGGCAACAGAATCGGAAAGTTCAAGTATGGCGGGATAGTTTGTTTCCCAGCCTTCCTTGACTTTGACTGCGTCTTTGGAAATTATGGCGTTGCGTATAACGAGTATATCGCCCGATTTATCTATAGTTACAGGCTGTGCGCAAAGCATACCGTCCGATGATTCTGCAACGATGTAGTAATCCCCCTCAGTAACATCGCTTGCGGGAGTTACAGTAGCAGTTTCCTTGTCGGTATCCTTGCTTACCTCAAATGAAAAAGAATCCACCTTGGTGTTTCTGTCTGCATTTACGGCATACCAGATAAAGTCATCTGTCTTACCCAGAAGTGTTGCTTCAACAAGAATTGTATCCACAAGTCCTGTTGCAACGCTTCCTGTTGTCCACACGCCGTCCTCCGTATTGAGTTTCGCGCGGATGGATATGTCTCCCTTATCTTTGCTGTAATAGGGTTTAACGGTTATCTCTGTTCCCTTTCGGAAACCGTCTGCAAGATTTAAGTCCTCGGCAATAACAACATAGCCGCCGGGCTCTGCTCCGCCTTTTGGAACTTCAACCGTTACGGTCATATCATCTTTTTCTGTTATCGTAAATCCTGTTATTTTCTGTGTTCTTGCCTTGTCGGTAACATACCACTCAAGGTCCACATCACCCTCGTAGGGGATACCTATCTGGTTTACAACCGAGGCGGTAAAGGTGAGAGTGTCCACACCTTCAAGCATAACCGTATCGGAGGAAACCACGCTTATGTCGTATGCCTCTTCCTTTGCAAAATACATAGTTCCGAATTTGTAGAGAACATCGGAGCCTGCGGGAGTCTTCTCGCCGTCTTTGACGGGATAACCATAACGAAGGTTTGGTCCATCAGGTCCGAGTGTTCCTGAATTTATAACCTTGCGGAAATCAAACCAATCGTCTCCGAATGCGGTAATGGTATCATAAACATAGGGTCTTGCCACATCAACAGACGAAGCATAGGAGTCTATACTGAAACCGAAGTTTGCAGGAACATCGCTGTTGTTTTTAAATTGTGCTTCTATAACATAGTTGGTATCGTCTTCAAAAGTAAAATCGGGAAAAACATTGGAAGAAATGTATGTTCCGCCTGCAATTCCGTACCTGGAAGCATTTGGATATGCAGGACTTGAAAGCAGGGTATAACGCATCGCACCCTCTATACCGTTTGAGTGATTTGGTGCATAAACATCGTAGATTGCATGCCATCTTCCTGTAAAGTTATTTGCAGTTGTTGTTCCCTGGAATGCGTTTGCAGGCTTTTCACCGCGAACATAGTCGGTAAAAAGCGCTTCCTGCTCCTGCGCATATGCAGTTACAAACACAGTGGGCAAAACAAGTACCATGCAGAGTATAAGTGCCAATGCCTTTTTCATATAAATCATCCTCCTTTTTTATATAACTTCCGACTCAAAATATCCCAGAACGGGGCAATGGTCAGAAGACGAAAGGGCCTTGTCTGTGGTTAAAACATCATATTTGAGTGCTTTTACCGTTTTTGTGCCGTAGGTGAAAATATAGTCTATATTACAATCAAAATCGGAGCAAGGTCCGTATGTTACACCGTCTTCCATAAGAACGGGGTAATCGTGGTGAGTGTAGGTGTCGGTAGTTTCGGATGCTGTGAGACGTATGTCACAAAAGCCGAATTCCAGCATCTTTCGGTAGGGCTCATCTCCCTGCAGGGAGTCCTTGCCGTTGTTGAAATCACCGCCGATTATTATGGGAACATTGTACTTGGAAACAAGTTCGTCGCATTTTGCCTTAAGTTCCACGGCATTATTTATTCTCTGGAGGTTGTTCTCCTCGCCCTCTTCCTTCCACCAGAAATGGGTGGACATAACAATAAACGTAAAGTTTGTTACCTTTTCTTCAAAGAGAGCCCAGGTGACCGATTTGGAATTTGCATCGTTGAAACCGCTGTAGAGGAAATATCCGCTGTCTTTAAGAATGTATTTATCTTTTTTGTAGAAAACAGGGGTATAGTTTCTGTCGGCAAATTCCGGACGAACTTCGTCATATACATCTGCCATAAGTTCCTGAATGGGTGCATCCCCCACTCTGTTTCTTAAAGGTCCGCATTCCTGGAATGTGCATATGTCTGCATCGCAGTCCGACACAAGAGAACGTACCAAAGTATTTCGGTATTCCGACGGAAGATAGTTCCAAATATTCTGATTGTAAAGAGTAATCATATCAGTTACCTCCGTTTGTAATAGAAATGGATTTGCGCAGGGGAACAACGCTTCCCTTTTGCCATACCATAATCTTGATTTCGCTTATTTCGTATTCATTTTCGGTGTCTATGGTTACGGATTTTCGAGCAGTTCCCAGGGACAAAGCGGGATAAGTTGCCACATCACGCAATTTGCTGTCTGTATCGTATGTTGCCACGAAAACATCTGCAACAACAGCGCTGTTTGATGTGTTTATAAGAGAAAGATAAAAATTGACCTTTTCTCCATCCAAAGACGGAGTTGTATTTGTAACAAAGGTATCGGTAACATAGAACGCGCCGACATCGCTCACAACAGTTGTTCCTATATCCTTGGAGCCGTTTTTAGCGGTTACCCGCCAATAATATGTGCTTTCAGTCTGAAGAAGTGACGCGGGAACCGTATATACATTTGTGTTGACTGTTTCTCTTAAGACAGAGGTTTCAAATGTTTTGTCAGAACTTACTTCCACCGTGTAACTGTCCAGACCGAAGCCGTCTTCCCAGTACAAGTCGAATCCCTTGGAAGAAACGTTTGTATCGGCAGGGTACAGAAGTTTTACACTGTCTGCAGTTTCAAATTCTGTGATTGCACCGATTTCGGACATATCGAAATTATTTTCATTAAGAAGACCTGGGGAAGACAGAGCGTATTTACTGTCTGCCTTAAGCCTGTAATCGTGATTTGCAGGATCCGCAAATATTTCTTCAAAATCCGCAATTTCTATGGTGTTATTGCTCCATGCAGAAAGGGTGGAGTCGGGCAAACAAATTGTGTTTACGGGTTCTGTATCTTCATTCACGGAAAGGTTTCCCGAAATAACAGAGAAGTATTTGGGATTTTTTTTAGTTTGGCACATTGTCTTTAAGTTGGGATATCTTGTGAAATACAAATCCTTATCCCAGATTATGTTTTCCAAATCGGAGAGTGTTCCCACCATGCTGACATCGGGATAACGGTAATCCTTGTTTCCATTTATGGCGTGAAGTTCAAAACTTGTCCAGTGGAAGTTCCATGAATGGTCGGAATTTACAACGGTGTTATTTTTAAATATCATATCTCCCGCACCGTTGGAATTGTAGCCCGTGGGGACATTTACTATGATATTCTGTTCTATGGTATTACCCTGCTGGGAATCGTCCATATATATTCCGTCCATACCCGAGGTGCTGTCAGAGGATTTTATGTCGTGTATATAGTTTCTGGATATTGTATTACCGCGTCCCAGAAAACTTCTGCCCTGATAGATGGCGCCTGCATCTGCAACATTCTGCAGTACGGCATATATTTCGTTTTCCGTTACAAGATGGTCGTTACCGTAGATGGTTATGCCGTGCTGTTCCGATTTGGATATTATATTGTCTCTTACTGTAATTCCCACACCGCCTATAAGAACAGCGCCGTCGTTTGTAAAGTTCACGGAAGAAGCGCTTATGAAGTTGTTTTCGATAATGTTTCCCGACGGGGTAAGGGTGTCTACATTTCCGCCCTCCATATACACAGAGGGACCGCCGATGTTGTCAAACACGCAGTTTCTCACATCGCAGTTGTAGGAAGCATCGTTGCTAAGGTACGATTCCTGCCAGTAGCCTGCACCCGTCTTGGGTTTTTCTGTTCCCTCCACAAAATATGCGTATGTTCCTATGTCGCGGAATGTACAGTTTTCAAAATCAACATCGTATATATCCTTGCCGTAAACTCCCAAATGACGGGTTTTGGCAAATTCCAGACCCGAAAATGTGAGGTTTGAAACGCCGTCCAGAGTAAGCAGAGGTTTTGTGTTTACGGAAAGTTCAAGTTTGGTATCTGCAGGAGAAGTTGCAGGATAAAAATACAACTTGAGGTTTTCCCTGTCTATGTAATATTCACCCGGGAGGTCTATCTCCTCCAGAAGATTGTATGCTTTCCACTTTCGCATCGGCTCTGTGCCGTCATCGTGTGTGGTGTCTTCAAAAATATAGGGAGCCTTGCTTGTGACAGTGATTATCTTGTCTGCCGTATCCACATTTTCAACATATGTTCTCATATACTGGAAGTTCCAGGACGGAGAAGAAGTAATCCAGAAGTCGGGGGCTGTTGTCCAACGGGAAACGTTGTCCTCGTTGTAACAGAAAGCATAGTCACCTGTCGCTTCTCCGCGTCTTGTGTACTGTCTGCCGTTGGGCCACTGGGACAGCATAGCCTGTTCAC
Source organism: Clostridia bacterium (assembly GCA_045578205.1). Taxonomy (GTDB): domain Bacteria; phylum Bacillota; class Clostridia; order UMGS1810; family UMGS1810; genus RGIG8748. Next base: position 15,504 of record JAZNJU010000040.1, read on the forward strand.
CGTCGATATAGAGTGCATTGTAATCCCCATCCTCTGTACTGTATGCCGTGTGCATGTTCTCGGGATTGAAAATATCTTCCTTGGTTATTGGGCTATCGGCAAGGTCTATTACCATGACCTTGTCCCTTACGTGGGGATACAGTCTTTCCAACACGCTTTCGTCTTCCACGTAACGTGCATTCTTTCCGGATATTTCTTTTGTTCCTTTAAAGACGGGCTTTTCGCCCTCATATGCAGAATAAACAATTTTCCTGTCCGCACTGCCCGAATCGTCATCGGTCAGAGTGACAGTATTATTTAAAATGTATTCTCCGCCACGGAAGTTAACCTTTTTGATGGCTACTGCCTGACTTTTAAGTTCTCTTATTTTTTCCTTGGCACCCTCAAAACTTGCAAGGGGCATATCTATTGTGCCGGGGTTATTGTCGTTTCCGCTTGGGGAAACAAAGAGTTCCGCACCGTCGCCCACTTGTATCACAAAGCCTTTTCTCATGCCGTACTTTGAGGATTTGGCAACAACTGTGTACAAACCATCGGGGGTGTTTTCTTTAAGTGTTATTTCCGCTTTGCCGTCACCGAGACTTTTCACATTTATCCACTCGGTGATACTTGCGCGGTCATATGTAACGGGATACCACTCAATATCCTGCTCGATATTGCCTTTAAGTCCCGCCTGGTTTACGGTTTCGGACTTTATTACCGCAGTGTCTCCGTATGTCATATTGACTTTTCCAGACACAAGTGTGTTTTTAATTTCAGTTGCAATCTCGGGAGCAACATACAAAGTCTTGTCAAAGTGCACTGAAGTGACATCTTTTGTGATGCTCTCTCCGTTGGGGAAGCCTATGTACATATTTGAAGCCGAAGTTCCGTCTGCAGTGAGGGTGTAGGTATGCTTGAAATCGTGCCATTTGCCGTCTGCGGGGACAGAAATTGTGTGAGAGTCTCTGCTTTCCGTGTCGGTATTGTCGCGGGTAAGCATCATTATGCCGAAATTGCAGTCGTTGCCGTCGGAAGAGGAATTCATAACAGAGGCAGTCACAACATAACTTCCTGCAGAAAGCGCCTTGCCGTTAAATGAGTATCTTGCATTGAGGTCATATTCGCTTATGGAATCTCCCACTTTCATACCTTGAATCTGACCGCCTGCCATTGTATTTACAGACACAACTTCCGTATTGGTTGCGGTGTACTTCACGGGATATCTCGACGGATTTGTGCCTGCAAGCACAGTGTAATCGGTAAATGCAGAAATATTGCCGTAGTTTCTTGCAATATAGACTTTTTCCTGCAAAGGCTCGTGTATGAGGTTTTGGGGCATATCTGCAGGAGGAGTGTCTTTCCATTTTGTGACAGAAATTTTCACACCCTTGCCCACATTGTCATAATCGCTCTTTGCATATATTATGTAATCGCCGTCGGGAGCATCTGTTACTGTGACATATGCTCCTGACGTGCCGTTCTTTTCAATTTCAAAGCCGTCGGCTTCTGCCGTGCGGTCGGAATTTAAAACAACATAGTCCATGTTATCGCTTAAGTTGCGTGAAATTCCAATCTGATTTAAAAGTGTTGCAGACACACTGACTGTGTCTCCGGGACAAACAAGAGTTCTGTCCGCGCTCACACTCAATGTATAAGGGATTTCCTCGGCTATATACAAAGAGCCGAGTTTATAAAGGACATCGGAGCCTGCGGGGGTCTTCTCTCCCTCTCTTGTGGGATATCCATAGCGTAAGTTGAATTCCGCTGTACCGATTGTTCCTGTGTTTATAACTTTGCGAAAATCAAACCAATCGTCGCCGGAATTAGTTATGGTATCATAAACATAGGGTCTTGATACATCATCGCTTGAATTATAGGTATCTATGCAAAATCCGAAATTTGCACAAACACTGCTGTTGTTTTTGAACTTTGCAGATATAACATAGTTTGTATCTGCCTTAAAAGTAAAATCGCCAAATACATTCCGGGTTATAAAAGTACCGCCCGAAATGCCGTATCTGGAAGAATTGGCATACTGCGGATTATCTGCCAGAGTAAAACGCATTGCGCCCGGAATTCCACCGCTGTGATTGGGAGCATTGACCTCATAGGTTGCATACCATCTTCCTGTAAAATTATTATATGTGCTTGGTCCTTGGAATACATTTTCAGGCATTTGCGGGGTTACAAAATCGCTATACAACGTTTCCGATGCAAATGCGGGAATATATGCCGATAACATTGCCGTTAAAATAGCAATGCTCACAATTAAACAAAGTAGTTTTTTCATTACATTCCTCCGATTTTTTGGAGAGCAACGGGCAGAGGAGCACTCTGCCCATTGCCATGAAGAGATTTTTAGCATTACTCACTCGAGCAATACTTTTATATCAATACGCCTTTCGGCATACCGATAACAAAATTATTTGTTGGCTTTAACGTAAGCCTTGAGTTGCTTGTTTATTTCATCAAACACCTTGTCAAAGCCTGCCGCTTTAAGTGCGGCTTCTTTTTCCTTGAGATACTTGTTATAATCCTTAACAGTTATGAAATCTGCATACTCTGCTCCGACAGAGTTAACCTGGGCGATTTCTGTTTTGATAGGTTCTGTGTCCAGTTTGAATGTAGTGAGTACAGACACCTGGGATTCGTCGTTGAGTCTCTTGGTTTCTTCCCACACGCTTTCGTCCATGCCCTCGGAAATGTATGCGTTGAACTGATTTCCGAACTGCCAGTCCGTTGCGGGGTCATAGCCCGAATTTTCTATCTTCTTTAATTTGCCCTCTTTATTTAATTCATAATGCTCACCTTCAATACCGTAGCATATGATGTTGTAGAGTTCTTTGTTTGTATTTACAAGGTGTATAAGTTCAAGTGCTTTTTGGGGATTCTTGGAACCTGCGCCTATACCCAGAGCAGTTGATGTTGCACCTGTAAAGTGGGGTTTGCTTATTGTCTTGTATGTATACTTTACTGTATCAAACTGTTCAAGACCCGGTTTCCAGGTTGTAACCATAACAGCGTATTTACCCTGATTGATATCGGTAATGTTGCTGTCACCGTTGGAACTTGCATAGTCCGCGCGTATGTAACCTTTCTTGTACCAATCTCTCATAACTTCTACAGCACGGTCCTGTTCGGGCAGTGTACCCTCTATAATCTCGCCGCTTTCTCTCATTGCTCTGATGCCGTTTCCGCCGGAAACATCCAGTTGGAGGTCATATGTCCACGGGTGATGTGACCATCTTGAGTTGTAAGGAAACAGATTTGGTTCGTTCTTTTTGATTACTTCAAGCATCGGCTCAATATCTTCAATATGCTCAATGCTTTCCACGTCAAAACCGTATTTTTCAACAAGGTCTGTCTTAACGCCTACGGCAAGTTGCGAGAACATAACCTGCTGATTGGGAACCGCATATATCTTGCCGTCTAACTTCATGTCATTCCAATACTTTTCATCCATGATGGAATACAAATCGTCGGAAATCATGTCTGTAATATCCATAAGTCCGCCGTCTCTTGCCGCAGACACATAATCATTTTTCCAGTTGGATGTAAAGCAGATGTCAAATTCTGCGCCCGAAGCCATCATCATTTTCATTCTTTCGTCGTATGCGCTGGCAGAGACGAACTTAAGGTCAAGTTTAACACCGAGTTTCGGCTCAATGATTTTGTTTGCCGCTTCCATAACTTTTGCCATGTCGGGCTGTTCGTCACCGAAGGCATACCAGGTTATTACGTTGCTGTCTTGCTTCTTCTTTCCGAACTTACAGGATGCAAGAGAGAAAATAAGAATTACGACCAACAACAAACTTAAAACTTTTTTCATACTAATTTCCTCCTTTAAAATAAGTATATCATGCACATTTGTGCAGCAATATATTGTTTTGGATAATGTTGTTATAATTTCGTATACACTGTTTCCTTTTTTTGCATCGTATATCAATAAATGGCAGTGCTTTCGTCTATGCAAACCTTGTCAAGGCAATACTTTCCCTCAACAACAGGTTCTCTGTCCATCCACTTGCCCTTTGTGAAATCGGGGAAGTTTATCGGTGCTCCGCCTTTCTCTATGGACATTTCCGAAAGGACAGATACAGCAAGCCAGGTCACGGAGTCATATATATCTATGGGGGTGTTAGTGCCGTTTTTAACACTTTCCACAAATGCGCGGCACACAAGATAGTCCATGCCTCCGTGCCCGCCCTTTCTGCCTTTATTGAGATACTCGGTGTACAGCGGATGGTCGTATTTTTCAAACATTTCTTCCTCGTTGTTCTCCACAGGTTCTTTCATACCCTCAAAGAAGAGAACTTTTCTCTCCTCTGTAAACATACCCTTTGTTCCGCGAACGGTAAAGTTACGGCTGTAGTAGGGGCGCGGAAGAGTGGTGTCCAATGTAAGTTGGATTGTTTCTCCGTTGGCACAGGTTATAACGGTGGTAACTATGTCTCCCTGCTTATAGTCTTTGTTTGCATAGGGACTGTCTTCGCCGAGTATTCTTTTTGCCGAGTCCTTGAGCCCCACGGCTTTGGATGAAAAAGAACTCAGGGTGAGCATTCTGTTGCCGCGGTTTATCTTGAGAAGTTTTGAGATGGGGCCAAGTTCATGGGTGGGGTAATTTTCACAGTTGCGCTTTTCGTAAGATGTAATTCTGTAGTGCGGATTCTGGCAGCCCATATCCTTGAAAAGTTCCTCATCGGGAAGGTAGTGATGGTATCCGCCTGCGCAATGGGCAATTTCTCCGAACAGTCCCTTTTCGGCAATATTAAGCGCCATCATCTCTCTGCGGTCATAACAGCAGTTTTCAAGCATCATAAGAGGGGTGCCTGATTCCTCGTAGGCTTCCACAAGAGAGTAACATTCACCCAAATCGAATGCACCGCCGACTTCTATGGCTGTGTATTTACCTGCAAGCATTGCCTTGCGCGCAAGAGCAGGGCGGTTTTCCCATCCTGTCATAATAACTACTGCATCAATGTCGGGATTTGAAATTATATCATCATAATCTGTAGTTAAAATCGGTTTTTTGAGTCCCTTTTCAACTAAATAATCGCAGGTTTCTTGCATAAACGGTTCATATGTATCGCAAATCATTGCGACTTCCACATCCTCCATTTCGGCAAAACACTTTTTAAGGACATTCATTCCCCGTCTTCCAAGTCCTACATATCCAATTTTGATTTTCTCTTTCATGTATAATCTCTCCTTAGGTTGACAACACATAATCTATATGTTAATATTAATTATAAAGTGTCTTTTAACTTGTTTCTACACACTATAAGACAATATATTTATACTTTTCGCCAATCAAAGGCTATTTTTAAGGAGATAACTATGTTAAAGAAGACAAACCGCCAATTTTCCATACACCGAATAGGATATCCCTACGCCCGAACTTTTGACAAAGATTTCAAATTTGACGGCCAGAGCCATGATTTTGCGGAAGCCGTGTATATAGACAAAGGCGAAATGGAAGTAGTGGAAGAAGGAAACATCTACATCTTAAGAAGCGGTGATATGATTTTTCACGCACCGCTCGAATTCCACAAACTGCGCTCCACGGGACGAATGGTGTCCAGAGTTTACAACATTTCATTCTCCACCCACGGTGAGCCTCCCCCAAACCTTTTTGGCGGAGTGTTCCGTCTGGATATAAACGAGCAAAACGAGTTTTTGCAAATTCACAAAATGGTGGAGGATTATGTAGAGGATAAAAACACGAATTCCTTTTTCGGTCAGAACACTGCCGACTCTCTGTCTGCTTTCATAATAAGGCTGTGCATAAACAACAACCTTAACATACATCTTTCCGGAGACAGCGGTGCCCAACACTTCAAACGGTTTGTAGACACTATGAACAAGTTTCTCTACGACAACCTTTCTTTGGAAGAACTTGCAAAAATCAACAACATAAGTGTAAGTTACGCCAAAGTGCTCTTCCACCGCTATGCAGATATTTCTCCCAAGAAATACTATATGACACTACGGTTAAACGAAGCCATCCGTCTTGTCCAAAGCGGTATGGCACTGACGGAAATCTCTGAAAAAATGACTTTTTCATCTCTTAATTATTTCTCCTTGTTTTTCAAAAAACACACAGGCAAAACCCCCACAGAGTACAGACATAAGATGCAAAACAAGGAATAAAGGCATAAAAAAAGCACTGTAAAAACTTATCGTTTTTACAGTGCTCTTATTTTGTTTAATTACACTAATTCAATGATTGCCATTTCTGCAGCATCACCGCGTCTGGGTCCTAACTTGAGGATTCTTGTGTAGCCGCCGTTTCTGTCTGCATATTTGGGAGCAAGTTCATTAAACACCTTTGTAACAACATCTTCCTTAGTAATGTAGGAAAGTGCCTGTCTTCTGGTGTGCAATGTATTTTCTTTGCCTAATGTAATCATTTTTTCAGCCATGCATCTGGTTTCTTTAGCCTTTTCAACGGTTGTTTCGATTCTGCCGTTTTCGAGAAGGGATGTTACCAGGTTTCTGAGCATAGCATCTCTGTGGTCGGAAGCACGACCGAGTTTTCTTGTACCGGGCATCTGATAAACCTCCTTTGTACCTAAGTTTTTATAGTTTACTCGTCATATTCCTTTGAAAATTCCAAACCGAGAGAAGTAATCTTGCCGACAACTTCTTCCAAGGATTTTCTACCGAGGTTTCTGACTCTCATCATTTCAGCCTCAGACTTGGAAACAAGATCTGCAACTGTGTTTATGCCTGCTCTCTTTAAGCAGTTAAACGAACGGACAGACAAATCGAGTTCTTCGATTGTTGTTTCCAGCACCTTGTCTTTGGTTTCCACTTTGGTCTCTACCATGATATCGGTGTTTGCGATATCATCGGAGAGGTCTGTGAACAGATTCATGTGTTCTGTTACAATCTTGGAACTTAAAGAAAGTGCATCTTCGGGCTTTATGGTACCGTCTGTGAATATTTCGATTGTAAGTTTATCGTAGTCGGTTATCTGACCTACACGGCAGTTTGTAACTGTGTAGTTAACCTTGTCTACGGGAGAATACACGGAATCAACAGGAATTACACCTATTACACTCTGAAGTTTCTCCTTGTTCTTTTCGCTTGTTACATAGCCTCTGCCGTTTTCGAAAACGATTTCCATATACAGTCTTGCCTTGTCGCTAAGTGTTGCAATGTGCAAGTCACCGTTTATGATATCTATTTCGTGGTCAGTAACTATATCCTTTGCCAGAACCTCTCCTGCTCCGTTTGCTTCGATGTAAACGGTCTTGGGGGTATCGGTATAAACCTTGGCAATAATTCTCTTTACGTTGAGAATTATCTCGGTAACGTCTTCCTTAACGCCGGGGATAGTGGAGAACTCGTGGAGAACTCCTTCTATCTTGACGCTTGTGGGAGCCGCACCGGGAAGTGAAGACAAAAGAACTCTGCGAAGTGCATTACCCAAAGTGGTACCGTAACCTCTTTCAAGAGGCTGTACTTCAAATCTAGCGTAACTGGGGTCTAATTTGTCATCGACTCTTTCAAGACCCGGCTTCACCATTTCGATCATTATTTAACCCTCCATTCAAATACCATAATTATTATATATCTGAGGGTAGCCTTATTATTTAGAATACAACTCGACAATGAGATGTTCTTTGATGTCTAAGTCGATGTCGTCTCTCTGAGCCAAGGCTACAACTTTAGCCTGCATGGTGTTTGTATCAAGGTCAAGCCACTTGGGAACAGCCTTGCCTTCTGTCTGCTCAAGGATAGCCTTGATCTTAGGAAGACTTCTGCTGCCTTCTTTGAGGCTTACAACCTCTCCTGCCTTAACGAGATATGAAGGAATGTTTACCTTCTTACCGTTAATCTGGAAGTGACCATGAACAACGAGTTGTCTTGCTTCTGCTCTGGAAAGAGCAAAGCCTAATCTGTACACAACATTGTCCAAACGGCTTTCGAGCACCTGCAAGAGGTTTTCACCTGTTACACCGCTTTTCTTGTTAGCAAGTTCAAAGTAGTGTGCGAACTGGCTTTCGAGAACACCGTAGTATCTCTTTGCTTTCTGCTTTTCACGAAGTTGCAATCCGTATTCGGAAAGTTTCTTTCTGCTCTGGCCGTGCTGACCGGGAGCATATTCTCTCTTATTTATTGCGCATTTTTCACCGTAGCATCTGGAACCTTTTAAGAAAAGTTTCTGACCTTCTCTTCTGCAGAGACGGCATACAGCGCCTGTATAACGTGCCATGTATTACACCTCCTCTAAAATCAGACTCTTCTTCTCTTAGGCGGTCTGCAACCGTTATGAGGAATCGGAGTTACGTCTTTGATCATTGTTACTTCAAGTCCTGCTGTCTGAAGAGCACGGATAGCGGCTTCTCTGCCGGCACCGGGTCCTTTTACAAATACCTCAACAGACTTCAAACCGTGTTCCATTGCAGCCTTTGCAGCAGTTTCTGCAGCCATCTGGGATGCAAAAGGTGTGCTCTTCTTAGAACCTCTGAATCCGAGTCCGCCGGAAGATGCCCAAGAAAGTGCATTACCCTGCACGTCTGTAATGGTTACGATTGTGTTGTTAAAAGTGGAGCGAATATGAACAGCTCCGCGTTCAATGTTTTTCTTTTCTCTTCTCTTACGAGTTTTCTTAACCTGAGCCATTTAATTTCCCTCCTTCTTATTTCTTCTTGCCTGCGATTGTTCTCTTGGGACCTTTTCTTGTTCTTGCGTTGTTCTTGGTGTTCTGTCCTCTTACGGGAAGTCCTCTTCTGTGACGAAGACCTCTGTAACAACCGATTTCTATAAGACGCTTGATATCAAGAGCAATCTGTCTTCTTAAATCACCTTCAACTGTGTAATCTCTGTCGATGATTTCTCTGATTTTGGAAAGTTCGTCTTCTGTTAAATCTTTAACTCTGGTGTCAGGATTTACTCCTGCTTCTGCTAAAATCTTGTTAGAACTTTTTACGCCTATACCGTATACATAGGTTAAGCCGTATTCTACCCTTTTTTCGTTAGGTAAGTCTACACCTGCTATTCTTGCCATTAGGTTCTTGCACCTCCTAGTTTAATATTTGCAAATAGTATATTTTATAACTTGGGAGTTCACAAACCCTTGTTTGTGCAGCCGCACCCTCCAAGTTACAAGCCTAAATGAGTTTTTGCTGTCTTTCACAGCGGGAATTTATTAACCCTGTCTCTGTTTGTGCTTGGGATTTTCGCAAATAACCATTATCTTGCCTTTTCTTTTGATTATTTTGCACTTTTCGCACATTGGTTTTACTGATGGTCTTACCTTCATTTTGGCTACCTCCTTATAAGCACAAAGTGCTTTCACTTAAATAAACTAACTAAAAATTGTCCTTGCAAAGAAATTACTTCGCTCTCCAGGTAATGCGTCCTCTTGTAAGATCATAAGGACTCATTTCCACTGTTACCTTGTCACCGGGAAGGATTCTTATGAAATTCATACGAAGTTTTCCGGAAATATGAGCCAAGATCCTGTGTCCGTTCTCGAATTCAACCTGAAACATTGCATTGGGCAGTGCCTCAATGACTGTTCCTTCCAATTCCAAAACATCTTCTTTTGCCAAGTACAAAACCTCCCTTTTTCATATTCTTATTCCGACATTTCATTGGTATATCTCATAATGGAATATCTCACTTCTTTGTTGGTAAGTTTGCCAAGAGTCTGAAGTTTATTTACTATAAATTCATCTTTTTGACCTGTAAGACTTACATGCTTTATTTTCTTCTTTTTGGGTGAAGAAACTTTTCTCGTCTTACCGTTACACAAGTAAAGATAGTTGTCTTCCGAAGATATTACAATGAAACACTCGCCAGCATCTCTTCCTTTGGATGCGTAAACAAATTCACCTTGATGAATATCCATTTTATTAAATTACCTCATCATCATAATCTGTCAGAAGTACAGGTTCGGAATCAGTAATAAGGATTGTGTTTTCGTAATGTGCCGAAAGCGACTTATCCAGAGTTGTTACAGTCCAGTTATCGCTTAAGGTGGTTGTGTGATAGGCACCGTATGTTACCATAGGTTCAACGGCTATCGTCATACCCTTCACAAGTCTTATGCCGCGACCCGCTGTTCCGTGGTTAGGAATCTCGGGGTCCTCGTGCATACTTTTACCTATTCCGTGACCGCAATATTTTCTGACAATTCCAAATCCGTTATCTTCTACCAGTTTCTGTATGGCAGATTGAACTGAGCCCAATCTTTCGCCGTGGCGAGCGTATTTAAGCCCTTCAAAGAAACTTTGCTTTGTTATGGCTATAAGTCTTTTTGCCTCAGGACTTATGTTTCCGACAGCAAATGTCCTTGCGGCATCGCCGTGGTATCCGTCCTTGACGGCGCCGACATCAATACTTATGATGTCTCCGTCTTTTAAGATTCTGTCGGATGGTATCCCGTGTATAACCACTTCGTTTACAGAAGCGCATATACTCGCGGGATATCCGTTGTAGCCCAGAAAAGACGGTTTTGCACCTTGACTTAAGATACATTCCTTTGCAATTTTGTCCAATTCTCTTGTGGAGATTCCGGGATTTATGTGTTTTTCAATCTCCTTTAAGGTATTGTACACAATCCTCCCGGACACTTTCATTTTTGCAATTTCAGTTGACGATTTAATGTATATCATTGTGTCGTCCTCCAAGATTACAGCGCCCCTAAGGCTGCAAACACCTTTTCTGATGTATCTTCAATTGTGTCTGCTGTTTCAATCTTTTTAAGGATTCCCTCTCCCTCAAAATACTCTTTTAAAGGAGCAGTCTTTTCGTGGTAAACTTTAAGACGGGAAAGGATGGTCTCGGGGTTATCGTCATCTCTCATTACGAGGGCTGATCCGCATTCATCACAAATGCCTTCCTTTTTGGGAGGATGAGCGCTTATGTGATAGGGCGCTCTGCAGTGTGAACATTCACGTCTGCCGGAGAGCCTGTTTACAATAACTTCATCGGAAACCTCAAGAGACAACGCGATATCTATTTCGATGCCGTTTTCCTTCATGGCCTTTGCCTGATTAAGAGTTCTTGGAAAACCGTCCAGAATGAAACCGTTTTTACAATCGTCATTTTTCACTCTTTCGGTTACAAGTCCTATTACCATATCGTCGGGAAGGAGGTCGCCGCGGTCAATATAGGCTTTCGCCTTTTTGCCAAATTCAGTTCCTTCCTCAATGGCCTCACGGATTATTGCACCTGTAGATATTGCCGGTATGTTGTATTTTTCACTTATTATTCTGGCCTGAGTGCCTTTTCCGGCGCCCGGGGCACCCAACACGATGAGTTTCATATGAGTCCACCTATTTCTTATTCCAAAAATCCTTTATAATGACGCATGAGCATCTGGGATTCAATCTGTTTTGTTGTCTCTAATGCAACACCTACTACGATGAGGAGGGAAGATCCGCCGATTGCATAGAAATTGTAGTTGATTGCCACAGAAAGAATCATAGGCAATACTGCAATTATACCGAGGAAGAGCGCACCTGTTAAGGTGATTCTTGTGAGTACTTTGCTGATGTAATCACTTGTGGGTCTTCCGGGTCTTATGCCGGGTACGAATCCGCCGTTTCTCTTCATGTTGTTAGCAATTTCAATAGGATTGAACTGTATTGCTGTGTAGAAGTATGTGAAGAATACTATAAGCAGGAAGTAAAGAAGCATATAGAGCCAGGATGTTCCTGTGAACAGTGCCCAGAATTTACCCCAGAACTTTGTTACATCGGGAGTGTAGTTCATAAATCCCATGATTGTTGCGGGGAAACTCAATATACTCATGGCAAAGATTATCGGAATAACACCAGCCATTGCTACTTTAATCGGAATATGTGTACTCTGACCGCCGTACATCTTTCTTCCAACCATTCTCTTTGCATACTGAACAGGAATTCTTCTTTCTGCGTTGTCCATAAATACAACAAATGTTACCATTAAGAGGGATATTACCACTATTGCCAATATACCCCAGATGTCGAGTGCTTCGGCGGTAAAGTTTGCTGCTATCTGACCTATCATGGAAGGTATTCCTGAAACGATACCTGCAAAAATTATAATAGAGATACCGTTACCAACACCCTTTTCGGTAATCTGTTCACCAAGCCACATAAGAAATGCGGTACCTGCTGTGAATGTGAGCACTATTGTGAAATATGCCCAAACCGCGGGTTTGATAATAACATAACTCTGAAGTGCAAAGTAAAGTCCTGTTGCCTGGATAAAGGCGAGGATTACTGTGCCGAAACGAGTCCACTTTGCAATAACTTTTCTTCCTTCTTCGCCCTCTTTGGAAAGTCTTTCCAGAGCAGGGATAGCAACAGTAAGAAGTTGCATTATAATGGAAGAGTTAACATATGGTGTAATACTCATTGCAAATATTGTTGCATTTGCAAAAGCACCACCGGAGAAAGCATCAAGCATGGAGAAAAGGTTGTTGCCGGTGTCTCCCAATAAACTTGCAAGTGCGCCCTCTCTGAGACCGGGAACCGGAATAAAGGAACCAAGTCTGAATATAAAAATCATAAGCAAGGTGTAAAGCATTTTGTGTCTTAAGTCCGGGATTGCCCAGGCATTTCTAAGAGTTTTAAACACTTTACATCACCTCTGCCTTTCCACCTGCTGCTTCTATCTTAGATGCTGCAGTTGCTGTAAACTTTGCTGCTTTAACGGTAACTTTCTTGGAAATTTCTCCATTACCGAGAACCTTTACACCATCAAGTGCTTTGGAGATAATTCCTGCTTCGATAAGAGCATTTGCGTCTACAACTGCACCATCTTCAAATTTGTTCAAATCAGAAACCTTAACCTCTGCATAGGTTTTAGCAAAAATGTTTGTAAAACCGCGCTTGGGAAGTCTTCTGTATATAGGCATCTGTCCGCCTTCAAAACCGATTCTTACACCGCCGCCGCTTCTTGCGTTCTGACCCTTGTGTCCGCGGCCTGCTGTCTTGCCGTTACCTGAACCGTGACCTCTGCCCTTTCTTTTTGAATCCGTAGTGGAACCTTTTGCGGGAGTGAGTTCAAATAATTTCATCTAAGGCACCTCCTTTAAGATTTATATTTCTTCTACACTGACTAAGTGGCAAACCTTTGCTACCATACCCTTAATCGCAGGTGTAGCCTCGTGGATTTTTTCATCTCTGATTTTCTTTAAACCAAGAGCCTTAACTGTTGCAATCTGGTCCTTTTTGGAGCCGATTGTGCTCTTTGTTAAAGTAACTTTTATTTTAGCCATCGCTATTTCCTCCTAATTTACTGAATTAACCGAGAAGTTCTTCAACGGACTTTCCGCGAAGTGCTGCAACTTCCTCAGCAACCTTGAGGCTCTTTAAGCCTTCGATTGTTGCGTTAACAATGTTGTTAGGAGTATTGGAACGAAGAGACTTTGCTCTTACGTTGCGGATACCTGCAAGTTCTAAAACCGCTCTCACACCGCCGCCTGCGATAACACCGGTACCTTCGCCGGCAGGCTTTAAGAGTACCTTTCCTGCGCCGAATTCGCCGATTGTTTCGTGAGCAATAGTTGTTCCTACTCTGGGAACTGCTATCATATTCTTCTTCGCACTGTCAATGGCCTTTCTTACTGCGTCAGGAATTTCGGCAGCCTTACCTGTGCCTGCACCTACATGACCGTCTTCATCGCCAACTACGACAAGAACACTAAATCTGAAGGTTCTACCGCCCTTTACAACCTTAGCAACACGATTGATGTTAACTATCTTTTCTTTTAAATCTAATTCGTCTGCATTAAATTTTACCATAAAAGCATATACCTCCTTATTAGAATTCTAAGCCGCCTTCTCTGGCGCCTTCTGCGAGTTCTGCAACTCTTCCGTGGTAAACATAACCGCCTCTGTCAAACACTACTGCCTTTATGCCGGCATCAAGTGCTCTCTTAGCCACAAGAAGACCTACCTCTTTAGCCGCTTCTTTGTTTCCGCCGTAGGAAACCTTTTCTTTGATTTCCTTATCCAGGGAAGATGCGCTGACAAGTGTCTTTCCTGCTACATCGTCTATAACCTGAGCATAGATATTGCTAAGACTTCTGTAAACGTTTAATCTGGGACGATTAGGAGTACCGGAAATATTTTTTCTGACTCTTAAGTGTCTTTTTATTCTCTGTGCATTGCTGCTTTTCTTACTAATCATTATCGTTTACTCCTTTCTTATCTTACTTTTTAGCGCCGGTTTTACCTTCTTTTCTTCTGATAACTTCATCAGCGTACTTAATACCCTTGCCCTTATAAGGTGCAGGCAGTCTCTTTTCCCTTACAACAGCAGCAATCTGTCCTACGATCTGCTTGTCGATACCCTTTACAATAATTGTGTTGGGATCGGGAACTTCAAAAGTATAACCGTCGCCATCTTCCATTTCTACAGGATGGGAGTAACCCAATGTAAGAACGAGTTTATTGCCCTGCTTCTGGCATCTGTAACCGACACCGTTTATCTGCAAGGTTTTAGCGTAACCTTCTGTTACACCTACAACCATGTTGTTTAAAAGTGTTCTTGTAAGACCGTGAAGTGATCTGTTTTCTTTCTTGTCATCCGGTCTTTCTACGATAATAACGCCCTCTTCCTGCTTTATTATCATATCCTTGTGAAGTGTTCTTGCCAAAGTACCCTTGGGGCCTTTAACGGAAACTTCGTTGTTTGCACCTATTTTAACTTCAACACCCTGGGGTATTGTGATAGGCATTCTACCAATACGTGACAATTATTTCACCTCCCTAAATCTTACCAGATAAATGCAAGAACTTCGCCGCCAACATTCAACTTTCTTGCTTCCTTGTCGGTCATAATGCCCTTGGAAGTAGAAATGATGGCAATACCGAGACCTCTCAGAACTCTGGGAAGTTCGTCTTTGCTTGCATATACTCTGAGACCCGGCTTAGATACTCTCTTTAAACCGGTGATAACCTTTTGTTTGTTTGCTGCATACTTAAGGGTAATCTTTATAACACCCTGCAGACCGTCGTCTATAACTTCATAACCGTTAATGTAGCCTTCTTCACTTAAGATTCTTGCAATTTCAATCTTGAGTTTGGAAGCGGGTACATTTACAGATTCGTGCTTTGAAGAATTTGCGTTTCTGATACGTGTAAGCATATCAGCGATAGGATCTGTAATTTGCATGATGCTACCTCCTTTTTATCTTAATTAATCTTACCAACTTGCCTTCTTGACACCGGGAATCTGACCTTTGTAAGCAAGTTCTCTGAAGCAGATACGGCAGATGCCGAACTTTCTTAATACCGAATGAGGTCTTCCGCAGATATTACATCTGGTGTATTCACGGGTCTTATATTTCTGCACTTTTTGCTGCTTAACTTTCATAGAAGTTTTTGCCATTTATATTTCCCCCTCTCAAGCCTTTGTGAAGGGAGCACCCATAAGAGAAAGGAGTTCCCTTGCTTCTTCGTCGGTATTTGCGGTTGTAACAAAGATTATGTCCATACCTCTTACCTTGTCGATCTTATCGTAATCGATTTCGGGGAATATAAGTTGTTCCTTAATACCTAAAGCATAGTTTCCTCTGCCGTCGAAAGCATTGGGGTTAATGCCTCTGAAATCTCTTACTCTGGGGAGTGCAATGTTGAATAATCTGTCTAAAAATTCATACATCTTGTCGCTGCGAAGTGTAACCTTGCAACCTAAGTTCATGCCTTCTCTGATTTTGAAGTTAGCAACGGACTTCTTTGCCTTAGTGATTACAGGCTGCTGACCTGTGATTAAAGCGAGGTCTGCCACTGCGGACTCGAGTGCTTTAGCATTGTCTTTTGCTTCGCCTACGCCGATGTTTACTACGATTTTATCAAGTTTTGGAATTTGCATAGGGCTCTTGTAACCGTACTTTTCCATAAGAGCCTTTTTAACTTCCTGTTCGTATTTCGCTCTCATAACTGTCATGTGCGAAAATCCTCCTCTCTATTAGTCATCTAAAACTTCCATGCAGTTTTTACACATTCTGGATTTTGTGCCGTCTGCCAAAATCTTGTAACCGATTCTGGTGGGCTTGCCGCACTTTTCACAGATGTGCATTACCTTGCATGCATATATAGGAGACTCCTGCTTAACGATACCGCCTGTTTCTCCGGCTCTTCTTGCTTTTGTGTGCTTTGTTGCTACGTTTACACCTTCAACAAGAACTGTTCTCTTGCTTGCAGAAACGGACAATACTTTACCTTTCTTGCCCTTATCCTTACCGGAAATAACAACTACATTATCGCCTTTTTTAATATGGATTCTGTTTTTCATATTCGCAACCTCCTTACAGAACTTCAGGTGCCAATGATAAAATCTTCATATAGTCCTTGTCCCTAAGTTCACGTGCTATAGGTCCGAATATACGAGTACCCTTGGGGTTTTTATCATCTCTGATTATTACTGCTGCGTTTTCATCGAATTTAATATAGGTTCCGTCGTTTCTTCTTAATCCGTTTACAGAACGAACGATAACTGCCTTAACAACTTCGCCCTTCTTAACAACACCGCCGGGTGTTGCTTTTTTAACAGAAGCAACAACAACATCACCGATATTGGCATATTTTCTTCTGGAGCCGCCGAGCACTCTGATGCACATAAGTTCTTTTGCACCTGTGTTGTCGGCAACCTTTAATAAAGTCTGCTGTTGAATCACTTACGTTCTCTCCTTCCCGTAAAATTACTGAGCCTTTTCAACAATCTCAACCAATCTCCATCTCTTGTCCTTAGAGAGAGGTCTGGTTTCCATAACTTTTACTCTGTCGCCGATTTTAGCAACATTTTCTTCATCATGGGCCTTGAGTTTATAAGTTCTTTTAACGATTTTACTGTACAATTTGTGCTTAACGTTCTCTTTTATGGCAACTACGATAGTCTTTTCCATCTTATCGCTTATTACTGTGCCGATACGAGTTTTTCTGTAATTACGTTCCATTCTTATAGCATCTCCTCTCTAATCAGGCAATCTGATTTAATTCTCTTTCACGAAGGATTGTTTTTACTCTTGCAATTGTTCTCTTAACTTCAGTAATTACTCTGGGATTGTCGAGTTGGTTTGTTGCGTGCTGAAATCTGAGATTGAAAAGTTCCTTCTTTAAATCTTCCAATTTCTGGTTTAATTCTTCATTTGTGAGATCTTTTATTTCATTGATTTTCATTTAGAATCGCCCTCCATTTCCTGGTCTTCGCGGACAACGATTTTGGTTTTTACCGGGAGTTTGTGAGCAGCAAGTCTTAATGCTTCTCTTGCAACTTCTTCCGATACACCGCCTACTTCGAACATAACTCTGCCGGGTTTAACTACTGCTACCCAGTACTCGGGTGAACCTTTACCGGAACCCATTCGAGTTTCTGCAGGCTTTTCAGTTATGGGCTTGTCAGGGAATATCTTTATCCAAACCTGACCGCCTCTTTTTGTATAACGAGTCATTGCTATTCTGGCAGCCTCTATCTGGTTAGAGGTGATCCAGCAGGGCTCGAGTGCCTGAAGACCAAAATCTCCGTAACTAACCTTGTTACCGCGCATTGCCTGGCCTTTCATACGGCCTCTCATAACTCTTCTGTATTTAACTCTCTTAGGTAACAACATGATTATCTGCCTCCTTTGCTTCTGGGACCTCTTCCCTTAGGAGCCTGAGGCTTTTCCTGGGGAACAAACTGTTCCTTAGCGTTTAAAACCTCGCCCTTGTAAATCCAAACCTTAACACCGATCTTACCGTAGGTTGTATCTGCTTCAGCAAAACCATAGTCGATATCTGCTCTTAAGGTCTGCAGGGGAATAGTACCTTCATGATAGTGCTCGCTTCTTGCGATTTCAGCACCGCCAAGACGACCGGAACAGGTAGTTTTGATACCCTTAGCGCCCATCTTCATTGCTCTTTGCATAACCTGCTTCATTGCACGACGGAAAGAAATTCTTCTTTCGAGTTGTGAAGCAATGTTTTCTGCTGCAAGTTGTGCATCAACATCTGCATTTCTGATTTCAACGATGTCGATTATAACGTTCTTGCCGATAAGTTTTTCTACCTTATCTTTAATCTTATCCTTTTCAGCGCCCTGCTTACCGATGAGGATACCGGGTTTTGCTGTGTGGATATGAATTCTTACCTTGTCGTCGTTTCTTTCAATCTCTATCTTGGAGATACCTGCTGCAAAAAGCGACTTCTTAAGGTATTTTCTGATATTGTAATCTTCTACAAGATTATCACCGTAAGTTTTCTTGTCGGCGTACCATTTGGAATCCCAGTCCTTGATAACGCCTACTCTTAATCCATGTGGATGTACTTTCTGACCCAAGGTTCTTCCTCCTTTACATTAATCTCTTTCTTTGAGAACAACTGTGATATGACTTGTTCTCTTTCTGATTCTGAAAGCCCTGCCCT
>JAZNJU010000041.1:0-2897 GCA_045578205.1 Clostridia bacterium
CCAACTCCTTGGCTCACAGAACGACATGGCTACGATCCGACTTCTTACCTTTGTTATAACAGGAACTCTCCCCACTTTGGGAAGAAAGGAAGCCGCTTCTGTTATTGAAGAAAACGGAGGCAAAGTTTCTTCCTCCGTGTCCAAAAAAACCGATTACCTGCTCTCGGGAGAAGAGGCAGGAAGCAAACTTCAAAAGGCAAAAGAACTGGGAATTAAAATAATAACCGAAGAAGAATTGTTCCAAATTCTCAAAAATCAATAAATTTGCACCAAAACCTGCACAAATTTACAACATAACATACAAAATATTCAAAAAACACTTGCGTATCCATTATATTTTGTATATAATGGTAGTACATTTTACCTTTAACTGGTTATAGGATTAACCTATAACGAGAATATAAATCGGAGGAGATATTTATGAACAGAGTTTACAATTTTTCAGCAGGCCCTTCTGCACTTCCCCTGCCCGTGCTTGAGCAGGCACAAAAAGAACTTATTTGTCACGGAAATTCCGGTATGTCCGTTATGGAAATGAGTCACCGTTCCGGCGCATACCAGGCTATCATAGACGAATGTGAAGCATCGCTTCGTTCACTTATGGCAATTCCCGACAACTACAAGGTGCTTTTCCTTCAGGGCGGAGCATCCAGCCAGTTTGCAATGATTCCTCTTAACCTCTTTAACAAGAGCAAAAAGGCAGACTGTGTTCTCACAGGTCTGTGGGCAAAGAAATTCAGCAAAGAAGCCGCAAGATACGGTGAAGTTAAAATTCTTGCTTCTTCCGAAGACAAGACTTTCTCCTACATCCCCGAACTCAACAAGGCTGATTTCACACCCGATGCAGACTTCTTCCACATAACATACAACAACACAATCTACGGAACAAAGTTTTCCTCACTTCCCGACACAGGAGATGTTCCCCTGGTTGCAGATATGTCTTCTTCTATCTTAAGTGAGCCCGTGGACGTATCCAAATTCGGTTTAATCTATGCTGGTGCACAAAAGAATATGGCTCCTGCAGGTCTTACTGTTGTTATTATAAGAGAAGATTTAATCGGTAATGCAATGGACATTACACCCACAATGTTCAACTATGCTACACATTCCGAAAACGGCTCCATGTTCAACACACCCCCCACATACCCCATCTACATCTGCTCTCTTGTGTGCAAGTGGTTGGAAGACCTGGGCGGACTTAGTGCCATGAAAGAAATCAACGAAGAAAAGGCTTCCATTATATATAACTATCTCGACAGTTCCGCTATGTTCAGCGCAACAGTCAGCGCAAAGAAAGACCGTTCTCTTATGAATGTTCCCTTTGTAACAGGAAGTGACGAACTCAATGCCAAATTTATAAAGGAAGCAACAGCCGCAGGCTTTGTAAACCTCAAAGGTCACAGAAGCGTAGGCGGTATGAGAGCAAGCATCTACAACGCAATGGGTATAGACGGCGTTAAGGCTCTTGTAGACTTTATGAAGAAATTTGAAACAGACAACAAATAAGGTGGTAATATAATATGTATGAAGTACTCACACTGAACAAAATAGCAAAATGCGGACTTGATATGTTGAATGAAGACATATTCACCGTGACCGATGCAACAGAAAACCCCGATGCAATAATCCTGAGAAGTTTTTCCATGCACGAAATGGAAATCCCGACAAGCCTCAAGGCTGTAGCAAGAGCGGGAGCAGGGGTTAACAATATTCCCATAGACAAAATGAGCGAAATGGGTATTCCCGTATTCAACACCCCAGGTGCCAATGCCAATGCCGTTGCAGAACTTGCAGTTGCAGGTCTTCTTATGGCATCCAGAAAGATTACAGATGCAACAGACTGGGCAAAGACATTAAAGGGCGAGGGCGCAAATGTTGAAAAACTTGTTGAAAAGGGCAAAAGCGCATTTGCAGGCCCCGAAATCAAGGGTAAAACGCTCGGTGTTGTAGGTCTTGGTGCAATCGGCGTAATGGTTGCAAACCTTGCCGTTGCACTCGGCATGAATGTAATAGGCTATGACCCCTACATTTCCGTTGATGCTGCATGGCACCTTTCCAGAGCGGTTAAGAAATCTTCCGACTTAAAGGCGATGGTTGCAAAATGCGACTACATTACAATGCACCTTCCCCTTTTGGATTCCACAAAGGGTATGATAAACGACGATCTCATCGACTGCATGGAAAACGGAGTAAGAATTCTCAACTTTGCAAGAGGCGCTCTTGTGGACAACACCGCAATGAAAAAAGCCCTCGAAACCGGCAAGGTTGCCTGCTATGTAACCGACTTCCCCTCGGAAGAAACCCTCGCAATGCCAAACACCGTAAATATCCCCCATCTCGGTGCTTCTACCCCCGAATCCGAGGATAACTGTGCTGTAATGGCTGCCAAGGAACTTTCCGACTTTATGTGCTCGGGCAACATAAAGAACTCCGTGAACTACCCCAACTGTGAAATGGCAATGGAGGGTAAATACAGAGTTACAATCGCCCACAAAAACATCCCCAATATGCTTGCAACTTTCTCGGGTCTTATGTCCGATTCCAACATAAACATCATCAATATGATGAATAAGTCTAAGGGCGAAAACGCATACACCATAATAGATGTAGATGCTATCCCCGACGGCGTGGAAGCACAACTCCAGGAAATTGAGGGTGTGCAGAGAGTAAGAGTGATAAAGAATATATAAAACTTTTATAAAAAGTTTTAATTCAAAAATTATAGGGTGCATCGTGTGCACCGTGAGGGAGCCGAAAGGCTCCCTTTTCTTTTTGAAAAGAAACATAAGCTTCCTTTGAGGGGAGAAGGTGTCAACGATAGTTGCCGGATGAGGTGGAAATAGAGGGTGTTTTAGTGAGTACCTCATTGTTTAAATAAGATTTAATTTTTATAAGTG
>JAZNJU010000042.1:0-14023 GCA_045578205.1 Clostridia bacterium
TGTACAAAACTCCGGCTTTTGGCATTTATGACAAAAGCAACCTAAAATATAAATGCTCACGGATAAAGTGTTTTTTATACTTTACCATGAGCATTATTTTTTGTTTTCACTTTGCGGTGCGTTCTTTTTCGACAGTCTGAAGGACGTAGCGTTTGCTACGTCCTTATTTTATAAGTTATTTTCTTTGTATCAGCAAAAACATTCCTTATATCTTTCTATACTTTTTTCTATGATATCTTTCGACTCAATTGCCGAAACCGTCTCGCTTACGACGGTTTCTTTGTTTTCCAGGGATTTGTACACCTTGAAAAAGTGGGAAATTTCGTCAAAAATATGTGCAGGAAGTTGAGAGATATCGGTATAAGAACAATATGCAGGGTCATTTACGGGAACTGCAATTATCTTTTCGTCAACTTCATCGTTGTCGGTCATTTTGAGCGCGCCTATGGGGAAGCACTCCACCAGTGTCATGGGAACTATGGTTTCCTGACAAAGAACAAGGACATCCAGAGGGTCGTTGTCTTCTGCGTAGGTACGGGGAATAAATCCGTAGTTTGCAGGGTAGTGAGTGGATGTGTAAAGTACGCGGTCAAGTCTGAGAAGACCTGTATCTTTATCCATTTCATACTTGTTTTTGCAACCTTTGGGGATTTCTATTACTGCCATGAATTTTTCTTTGGATATTCTTTTGGGACTTATTTCGTGCCAGATGTTAGGCATGGTGTTTTCCTCCTTTTGAAAATATGTGAGTAAATTTAATAGGGGAGATGTATCCAACTCCCCTATACCTTTTATTACATCTTAAGTGCAATGTTTTTCTCAGCCAGTTCGGCTATTATCTTGTCTGTAACGGCTGTTACTTCCTCTCTGGTGAGAGTTCTTTCGTTGTGGGCAAATACAATTCTTGTGGTTATGGATTTGCCGTTTTCGTCTTCGTAGATATCGGTTACGCTTACATTCTTTATAAGTTCGCAGTTCTGCGCCTTTATAGCATCTGCAATGGGAGTGAACTTGTCAGAAACGAAAGAAAGGTCGATTTCCATTTCGGGGAATCTTGAGGGTTCACGGTACTGTATGCTCTTGTTTGAAACAGATGAGAATGCACCAAGGTCAATTTCAAGATACACAATGGAGGCTTTCTTGTCGATGTTTTTGGAAACAACGGGATGAACAACACCGATTTCTCCGATTTCCGCACCGCCGCACCAAAGAGAATTTAAGTTCTTTGTGTGCTGATAGGAACTTTGTGCAGTCTTGGGCACTGCGCTTATGCTCTCGTGCTTTATGTCATCTGCAATAACGCAAAGGATTGTGTAGAGTTCTCTGTACAGCGCTTCGCAACTTTTTGTTTTGCTAAAGAGAGTAATCGCCAGTTTTTTGTGTTCATCACACAGTCCGTCTTCTTTGAGGCCGTTTACGGTTCTTCCTGCTTCAAATACACCGAAGTCACTCATGTAGCCTGCATTGTACTTAACCTGACAAAGTTGTGTGGGAACTATCGAACGGCGGATTGTCTCTATGTTGGGATTAACGGAGTTTGCAATCTTTACATTATCCTCAACTTCCATACCGAGAGATTTGAATTCGTCGTGATAAGCCCAGATGTAGGAGTGGAGTTCGTGGAGTGAATAACGTTTCACGAGGATATCCTTAATCTTGTCTTCCACGGACTTTTCCATGTCAGGTCTTACCGGGTAAAGAGGCGCGTCAACCGTGTGAATATCAAAGTTGTCGTAGCCGTAGATTCTTGTTATTTCTTCAATTATATCCGCTTTCATTGTAACGTCCTTGGTTGCTCTCCAACTGGGAACGGTTACATTGAAACTGTCAGAGTCCGCCTTTATGCCAAAGCCAAGGTTTGTGAGGGTTTCCGCTATTGTTTCGGTGGGGATGTCAATTCCTGTGTACTTATCCACAAACTTTTTGTCAAAATCAAGCGAGATTGTTTCATATCTGAATGCGTATTCGTCGGTGAGGGAAGATACAACCTGCATTTCGGGGTCGATGTCGGACAGAAGTTTTACAAATCTTGCGATTGCAGGAACTGTCATTTCGGGGTCGAGGCACTTTTCGTATCTCATGGAAGCGTCTGTTCTGTGTGCAAGACGCACAGTGGACTTTCTTATGGATACAGCGTCAAATGTTGCACTTTCCAGTGTGAGCGTTGAGGTGTCTTCCACAATTTCGGAATCAAGACCGCCCATAATACCTGCTATTGCCACGGGGGTGTTACCGTTGCATATCATAAGGGTGTTTTCGTCGATGTTTCTGTCAATTCCGTCCAGAGTGCGGAATGTGAAAGGAGTGTCAAAACGCTTTATGCGGATGCTCTCCACCTTGCGCGAGTCAAACGCGTGCATAGGCTGACCCATTTCGAGCATGAGATAGTTTGTAAGGTCTGCAAGCAGGTTTATGCCTCTCATACCGCAGTAGAAAAGACGTATTCTCATATTCACGGGACTTACTGTCTTTGTGATGTTTGCAACCTGGAGGCAGGAGTATCTCTGACAGAGTTTGTCCTCTATCTTCATATCTACCTTGGGAAGATTGGAATACGCTTCCAGATCCACACATTCAAGAGGCTTAAGGGGTCTTTTTGCAAGGGTTGCAAATTCTCTTGCAATACCGTAGTGTCCCCAGAGGTCGGGACGGTTTGTAAGGGATTTGTTGTCAACTTCAAAGATTATATCATCAATTTCATATACATCTTTCAAATCGGTACCGTTTGCCGCATCTTCGGTTATTTCCATAATACCCGAGTTGTCATCGCTTATGCCGATTTCCTTTTCGGAACAGCACATACCGAATGATTCGTAGCCTGCAACGGGTCTGGGAGTTATGGTTATCTCGCCGATTTTTGCGCCGACTTTTGCAAAAGCGGTTTTAAGACCCACACGTACATTTGGAGCACCGCACACAACATCCGTGAGGGCACCGTCGCCGGCATCCACTTTGAGCAGATGGAGTTTTTTGGAATCCGGGTGGTTTTCCACCGATTTTATCTCTGCTACAACTATGCCGGAAATGTCGCTTCCTTTGTAGAAAATCTCATTTTCAACCTCTGCAGCAGACAGTGAAAACTGACTTATTAATTTGGTTTTGTCAAGACCTGAAAGGTCCACAAAATCAGAAATCCAATTCATAGATAAAAACATCTGTTTGGTCCTCCTTTCCTTATTCGTCGTCTGTAAACTGTGAAAGCACCTTGAGGCTTCCGCTGTTTAAGTCGCGTATGTCTTTAATGCCGTATTTCATCATTGCAAGTCTTGTAAGACCCAAACCAAATGCGAAGCCTGTGTATTCTTCGGGATCAATTCCGCCTGCTCTGAGCACTTCGGGATGAATCATACCGCAGGGGCAAAGTTCCAGCCAACCGCTGTGCTTGCAGGAGGGGCAGCCTTCACCGTCGCAGATGAGACAACTTATGTCAAGTTCAAATCCGGGCTCCACAAACGGGAAGAAACCGGGGCGCAGTCTTACCTTTATGTCCTTTTTGAACACTTCGGAAAGCATGGTTTTCATAAAGTAAATCAGGTTGGATATGGATATATCCTTATCCACCATAACGCCCTCCATCTGGAAAAATGTGTTTTCGTGGCAAGCGTCGGTTGCTTCGTTTCTGAAACATCTTCCGGGGAAGATAGCCTTTATGGGAACGCCGTCATTTATGAGGGCATCTTTGTACTTTTTGTATATTGCATTCTGCGCGGCAGAGGTATGAGTCTTTAAAAGTTGGCCGTTGTCGAGATAGTATGTATCCTGCATATCTCTTGCCGGATGATGCTTGGGTATGTTGAGCGCTTCGAAACATTCATAGTCTGTTACGATTTCGCTGTAATTTTCCACATTAAAGCCCATTGTTTTGAATATTCGCTCGCACTCCCTCTGGACAAGAGTTATGGGATGGTAAGAACCTCTTTCCATATTTGCGGGAACGGAAAGGTCAAATTCGGGCATGCTTTCAAGTTCTTTGCGGATTTCTTCATCCTTGAGTTCCTTGAATTTCTTTCCGATAAGTTCGGTGGTTTCATCTTTCAACGCGTTTACTTCCTGACCGAATGTTTTCTTTTCCTCGGGGGAAAGGTCTTTCATATTTTTCATAAGGTCTGTAATAAGGCCTTTTTTGCCAAGATAGGTAACTCTCATACTGTCAAGAGAGGACAAATCGGTTGCATTTGCAACTTCTTGTGCAATTTTGGCTTTCATTTCTGCAATTTGTGTATTCATGTTAACCTCCTTAAAGAGTTGTTTGCATAAAATTATCTTACTATTATATTACAAAATGGAACTTTAGTCAATATCGGCATCGGAAAAACAGTGGATTTACTGCTTTTTAATGCCCGAAAGTTGATTTCGCATATTTCGCTTTACCGCATCGATGTATTCACGGCGGAGGGCAGTTTGTTCCGCTTTCTCCTCGGGGGTGAGGGTTTCGCCGTTTCTTTCCTTTTTGGAAAGTTCGTTTATTCTCTGTATTTTAATATCGTCCATTTCTATTTGCCTACCTTTATGCTCAAAACTTCGCCTGTGGTTTCGATGTTGTTTGTGTAAAACGTAACACCTTCACCGATGAAAAGTTGCTTTCCGCCCTCGGTGTACACACCGTTGGTGTTTTCGGTTCCCATTGTGGTGAGTGTAACGGTTACATCGTAGCGGTCGGGCTGAACTGTTCTGACATAGTTGCCGTTTTTGTCCACAACAAAATCTTCGGCTTCCTCCGAAGTTACCTTTGTAATTACACCGAGTGCTTCTCCCGTTTTGCCTGCAAACACTCCAAGGTCTTTGCTGTTTTCAAGTTCGCTGACCGTCTGGGCTCTCACACCTTTTATGTTTACTGTGTAGGTAATCTCCACCCCTGCGTTTTCGGTCTTTTTAAAAGAAACTTTCTTAATTGCAAACAAAGAAAGCGCCACAACAACAATCAGAATTACACAAAGGTCGATAATGTTTATTTTGCCAAAGAGTTTGCCTTTTTCGTCTATCAGTTTCATTTTGTTTCCTCCTTTGGCTCAACTACTTCCACCACATAGCCCGAGCAGGCGTATGTATGGCCTTGAATATACATACTCTTTCCGATTTTCGCTTTGTCTAACCCTGTGTGCAGTTCAAGGGTAAGATACAGACTGTATCTGTCGGGAATCTTGGATTTCACGGCTTTTCCCTCTTCTGCAGAGGTGAGGATTATTTCGGCTTCTTCCGTTCTCTTGCCGACGACTTTGCCTATTTCTTCTTTTGTTGCGGCATCAAGAATAATGTCGCCCTCCTGCGGAATAAGGCAGAATTCTTCTGTTTTTTCCTTGACTTCCAAAACAACTGTTTTTGTGCCGCCTGCTGTTGTTTTGGGATTTATGCCCATTACAAGGATTACCGCGGCAATTACCGCAACAACTGCCAGCACGATTACCGCATCCATTATGTTGAATCTTTTTTTTGTGCTCACTTTTCAGTCACTTCCTTACAGAGATTTTTGTATATGCTGTCTATGGATTGGGACATGGTTTCAAGTCCGAATTTTTCTATTACGATTTTTTTACCTGCCATGCCCATTTCTTTTCTTTTTTCAGGGTTTCGGATAAGCAAGGATATTGCTTCTGCAAGAGAAATTTCGTCACCCACGGGAACGAGAAAACCGTTTACTCCGTCCTCGATTACTTCCCTTGTTCCTCCCGAATCCGTCGATACTGCGGGAAGACCTATGCTCTGACCCTCCGAAAGCGAAATGCTGAGTGCTTCGCTCTTTGAGGTGAGAGTGAGAATATCCATTGCATTGTACGCTTCTTCCACATTTTCCAGATAACCCGCCATGGTTATTTTGCTTTTTAGGGGTGCAACGGCTTTTTCCACTTCTTTCTTAAGACTTCCTTCACCCACCATCAGAAAGCGGACATCGGGAAAATCTTTTTCCAGGATTTTTGCCGCTCTCACAAAAAGCAGGGGGTCTTTTACATCTTCAAGTCTTGCAACAAGTCCTACAACTGTTGAAGTGGGAGGGATGGAAAACTTTTCTTTCATCTTGCTTTTTTCTTCATTGGGATATTCATTAAGGGGTTTTATGCCGTTATAGACCAACGAAAGTTTCTTTTCGTTTATTCCGTCACTGCGCAAATTGTCCGTGACGGCTTTCGAAACGCCGATTACTTTGTCGCTTAAAACATTGTTTACAAATCGGTACACCAGGTTTTTCGGAAAACTCTTTTTCTCTTCTATGCAGTGCCTTGTGTGGACTATGGACACACCGTTTAATCTGGATGCAATCCTTGCCGAAAGGCTTGCGTGCGTGTGCACAATTTGAGGTTTTTCTTTTTTTACAACTCTGTATATTTCCCGAACCGACTCAAAAGAGAACGAACGGTCGCCAATGGTTTTAAGTTCTATTACCCTTACTCCGAGAGCGCGTATTCTGGGTGTGAGCACTGCTTTTTCGGGAAGAACCGCCACGATGTCATATTTTTTGGTGATGGAACTTCTAAGAAAATTGCAAAGCCATATTCCCGCACCGCCTATGTTGGTATCGGTAAGTACGTGCATTACCTTAATCATTGCGGCATACCTCCTTTTTCTCCCTGTCGGTTATGTTAGAGGCTGTTTCCGCAAATGCCATGAATATCCAGAAAATAAGTATCATATGGTAGTTGTACCACATTGTTTCTGCCATTCCCTGAAACAGATAACCGACAAGAGAACCTGCAACACCGTAGGATACAATGTTCATAAGAGAGTTTCCTTTGCCGATACGGGATATGCACTTGTATGCGGTGAGGATAATCAGAATATATACAACAAGTCCGCCTATGCCCATATCCGCAATCCACTGAAGATAGAAGTTGTGGGCGTGGAGCGCAAAAGAAGCACCGCCCAGGGCATAGCCTTTATACATAGTTGCAAAGGCATCCGAACCGAGGCCGACTCCCGTGAGGAAATAGTCTTTTGCCATGTTGATGGATGCCATCCACACGGATATTCTGTAGGAGGTTGAACTGTCTCCCGTGTTGCCTATGCTTGTGAGACGGGCCATTATGCTCTGCGGAAGAACTGCAGGAAGCAGAATTATGCCCACAACGCACACTGCAAGAAAACGGTGGTCTTTTTTTATGAGCATTATCACAAGGGCAAGAACAACTCCGACCCAGGCGGCTCTTGACCAGGTAAACAGCAAACAGGCTGTACAAGTTAAGAAAATGCCTGCGTAAACTATCTTTGACAAAACGCCTTTTCCCTTTATCATGCACGCAAAGGTGAGGGGGATGGCGAGTATGAGATACTGACCGAGCACATTGGGATTGTCCAGCGTGGAATAAACCCGGGTTTTAATATCTTCAAACATATCTGAATCAACCCAACTCTGGGTTGTCTGTTCCAGAAAGAAGTTCTGCAGTACCCCATAGAATGCAACAAAAAATGCAGACACACAGAAAACCGCCACGAGGCTTTGCCAGGTTTTTTTATCTGTGACAGTATTGGAGATGACTGGGGCAAAAAGAGTGAACGCGCCGTAGACCAAAAATGCCATAATACTGCTTTTCGGACTTACGCTTGTAAACGCGGAAAGACCTGTTAAAAACAGAAACGCCGCAATAAGCAGAGTAAATGGGGTCAGACGGTATTTGGTGCTTTTTCCGAATGCCAGATGGAGAATGTAGGACACAAAGCACAGACCCACAAGACCCACAAGAGCCATGGTAGGCAGAATGGCACAAGTTGCCACAACAAGGTACACTCCTATGATTGTTTTCCAAAGAACAAGCACTATGAAAACTCCCGCCAAAGCACCGAGCAGTACAAATTTGAGCCCTATGAAAGCGGAGATTATTCCTGCAATAAAAGGCAGGCTCCACAAAAGTTTTTTACCTTTGGGAACCAGTTTTTTTTCATCATATGCAGGAGGGGCCAAAAACAGGATTTTTGCTGCAAATCCAAAAAGGGCGCTGTGAGAAAAGGTGTTCTTCAAACTTGCCTTATTAAGACACAAAATAAGTCCTGCAATAATGAATGTCAGAGAGAGAATAACGGCTCCCGAACCGGCGCCGAAAATAAAGGATGAAATGAGACATCCCGTTCCAAATGAGGTAAGAGCCTCGCCGTAACAGGAAACGGGCACAAGTGAAAAATTGTTCAAAAAGTGCAAAACGGCACTTCGGTTTTTTATATTCTCTATTTTGTTTGTGAACTTATCGTACACACTTTTTGATAGCCAAAACGGAAAAGATATGATTTTTGACAAAAAACTGTTTTTGAAAAATTTCATTCCCGAAAACTTGTTTCTGAAACGAGTCATAATAATGCTGTCGGACATTTTTTTCTGTGCACCGTTGCATATTTTGGATATAGTTAATCCTATGATGCTGTTGTCATAGAACAAAAGAAAAGATTTCCATATTTCAAGAATACATATGTATATGCGTTTTAGCATAATATTGTACCGCCTTTTTGTTTCTTCATTATAGTACAGTATATCTCATGGAGTAGAAAATATCAAGAATTTTGAATAAATTTTCATAAAACTATTGCAATTTTAAAAAAGATGGTTTATAATATTAATAACGATTACTATTATCGAAAAGAGGTGAACATATGTCATTGGTTTTGAAACATAGCAGACAGCGCGATGCAATACTTGCAATGCTTCGCTCGCGTTACGACCACCCAACGGCAGAACAACTCTACACCGACCTCAAGGCTGATTTTCCGAAATTGAGTCTTGGAACCGTGTATCGGAATCTGTCTCTTCTGGAATCTCTGGGAGAGGTTATCAAGATTTCTGCCGATGGCACTTGTGACCGATTTGACGGAAATGTGGGAGAGCATTATCACTTTGCCTGTGAGTGTTGCGGAAGTGTGGATGATGTTCCGATTCCCGTGGATTTTGAGATAGACAAAATTGCTCACGATGCCATCGGGGCAAAGATAAAACGGCACAGCACCATATTCTTCGGCATTTGCAGAAAATGTTTGAAAAAGTCTTGACAAAAAGAAAAAATATGATATAATATCAATAACAGTAATCATTATTGATTTTAATTTTAAATAAATTCAGGAGGAAAAGTACTATGAAAAAATTTGTATGTTCAGTTTGCGGTTATGTTCACGAGGGAGACAGCGCTCCCGAAAAATGCCCTGTATGTAAGGTGCCCGCAGAAAGATTCAAGGAAATGCAGGAAGGTGCAGCATTGGCCGCAGAACACGAATACGGTGTGTACGGCAAAACCGTTAAGAACAATCCCGATATAAGCGAAGAAGATAAGAAGTATATTTTTGAACAACTCATGGCAAACTTCAACGGTGAGTGCGCAGAAGTTGGTATGTACCTTTGCATGGCAAGAATTGCTCACCGCGAGGGTTATCCCGAAGTAGGTCTCTACTGGGAAAAGGCAGCATATGAAGAAGCAGAGCACGCAGCAAAATTTGCTGAACTTCTTGGTGAAGATTTAGAACCTAACATGAAGGCTGCCACAAAGGATAACTTAAAGTGGAGAGTAGACTGCGAATACGGCGCAACTCAGGGCAAGTCCGACCTTGCTGCATGCGCTAAGAAGAACGGCCTTGACGCTATTCACGATACCGTTCACGAAATGGCTCGCGACGAAGCTCGGCACGGAAAGGCTTTTGAAGGACTTTTAAAACGTTTCTTCAACTAATCTAAAACCTTGAAATAACAATGAATTGGAAACCCCTTGACATTAGGTAATACCTACTGTTGAGGGGTTTTTGGCATTCTAATTTTCAAATTATCGATGCCACATTGCTCGAAGTGTTGCAATTTCAACCAACATTCAATTTTGTAATTGAAGTTGGCGTTAATATGGCATTTTCAGGACAAAAAATAAGTGGACTGGCATCGCCGATGCCAGTCCAACTCTGCAAACCCTTGTCCCATAAGGGTTTGAGGAACATTGGTGACTCAAAAATGTGCCAGATTTATAGCAATTTCAAAGCTTCTTTTAATTTTTCATCAGCTATCTCATTGTTACCGAAATAGTACTTTGAAGTTGTTGAAATTTTCTTATGTCCTAACCTATGTTGCAGTTTTGGAATAGGTGTATTACAGGCTGCTAAAAAAGATGCATGTGTATGTCTTAAATTATGAAATTTAAAGTGAATACCTAATTCAGCTTCAATTTTTGTCGCCCAAGATTTCATACTGTCAGTTGTAAGAAGCTGACCATTGCGTTGCCTGTTTATAAAATCGCCACCAACTAAATCATCATCTTGATTTTTCTTCATACGAACTTTAACCACTTCAGTATTTCTATAAGATGTCCCATAGTATTTTTTGTTTTCCTCTTGTTCCTTTTTTAATTTTTTCAAATGCTCATATAATTTGTCAGGAATTTCGATAGTTCTTTTGGCTGCTAATGTTTTTACAGGGGCAATAACACGGTGTGGAGATTGCATCAGAAGTTGACGTTGTATGGTGATGGTATGGTCTTTCCAGTTTATATCGGACCATCTGGTCCCAAATGCCTCGCTAATCCTTACTCCCAAAAAATATCCTAAAAGATAAGCCGTATACAAATTAGTTGGCTTTAATCTGTTTGCCATACGTTCTATTTCATCTTGGGTGTATGTTTCAACATTTTCTTCATCTTCATCTTCTTGTTCTTTTTTAGGCATTTCCAATCTAATCTTTTTATCTTCACACATAATGCAATATGTATCTCTACTGATCCAAAACATACGACGAGCATATCCCCAAAGTAGGTAGAAAAGCTTTAGGAATCCCTCCACATAACTATATGCATATGCCTCTTCAAAATTATTATATGGAGAACCTTTGTGATACAACTGAATTAGATAATTTTTAAGTTCGCCAACACCTATACTAACTAATGGTCTATCTCCAAAAGCCGGTTCAATATGGTTCTTCCATATGCTGTGTTGCTTTTTTAAAGTACCTTCTCTTTTTTCGGTAGAACCAAATTCCATATAATGTTCATAAACCTCTCTTAATGTTATGTTGGTATCTACATCAGGTTTCTTTGATTTGGTAGCTTTATGTTCTAAAACAAATCTTGCACGAGCTTCTTTAGCTTCGGTTTTGGTTGGATATCCTTTTTTTCGGGTATCCTTTCCATCACGTACAGCCCTAAATCCCCAAGTTTTACTTTTTGAATCATAAAACACACCTTCGCCGGAATTATCTGAAGTCTTCTTGGCAGGTTTAGTTGCCTTATTTGCTAAAAACTTCTCCTTGTTCAACATAACCATCACCTCCCACGAACACATTTTCTCTCACACAGTATACCGTATTTTTCATAAGATATCCGCATGTAAAACGACTAAATTTTAATTCTCTTTTTTTATTCACAATCTTCACACTCCTATATAAATTTGTTCTGTTATTAATCTTGACCTGTATACACATAGACTTCATAAACATTGCCTGCTTTTGTTTCAATTCTTGTGATTGGTTGATAAGCATTCATCAACCAATCAAATTCCTCCTCAATTTCATCTTCATTCAATTCTTCGCAAAGTTCATGATACGCCCTATAATATGTTTCAATAACATCGCTCCATGATTGAGTTTTTGGTTCGTAGTCGTCAAAAAATTCTTCACCACTAATAATGCTATCTACTCCAACGCCAAAAGAGATATTGAAAAGTTTTTTAACAGAACCTACAGGTAGATGCGTTGCAACCCATTCTATTGCCTCGCCCTCATACAACTCCCTTATAGTTGTTTCTTCCAAACTTTTGTTATAAACAAGAAAATAATCAGCAGTTTTTTTATTGTGATATAGGTATTCCATCCCGTATGGCTTCTGACGTTCACCTATCATAACACTATCCATAATAATTTTTTCATTATCACTAATCTCAATCTTTTTCATAACTAAAATCCTCCCAAATTAAATTTCATTTTAAAATTGCAGGGCACCGGCATTCACCGGTGCCAGAACAACTTTAATTAATATAATATTTATGTACTATTCTTTTTCAATAACAGATTCATCATAAGCTGGTGGCAGAGAGCCAAAAACAGAAATAATCTGTTGTTTTTCCTCATCCCATATAGTCAAATATGATTTATCTGCATCTACATCATCCGTCTGTAACATTTTTAGAAAATCAACTTTTTCATTTTCATTGGGTGGCTTATGAATACCAAATATATCAGTAATTCCGCCTTTGTATGTTACGTGTGCAACTCCATAGCCTTGCGTTTCTTCCTCACAATCACCATCTTTATAATAACTCCACCCACATCTCTCACAAAAAGCACTCATTTGTCCTTTTCTGTAATAAGAATTAACAATACATACGCCACCACATTGAGGGCATTTATCTGCATATATAACACTAGCCATTATTATTCACCATCCTTATCTATTCCAAAATAATTTTCTAACTCTTCTACGAACTCTTCAAACGATATGAACTCAAGTTCAGTTATATAATCAACAGCATCTTCTTCGATGTACTTCTCAAATTCTTCATCCGTTTCAAAGTCATCTCTATATTCACCAACATACAGTGGCTGACACGAATTCTCTAACAGATGTATCTTATGAGACATATACACCTCTGATGGTAAACTTGTATCAGAAATCCAAGGCAAATCATAATAGTGGAAAATCTCATTATCTTCATTTACACAAATCATACTAATAAGCCCACCGAACCTCTCACTTTGATCGTATCTGCTGATACCATCTCCGTTAGGACCATACCATCTTTCTTTGGTGTCCTTAACAGCCTCATCATAGATAGCCTTCAATTCTTCCATACTATAACCTTTTACAACTTCTAAATTTTTCATTACGAAAAACCTCCTTAAAATTATTTATTTTAGCAAATATTTTCTGAAAGCAAAATCGCCAGCCGGAGTTGAAAAAATACCGATTGGCGATTCTGTTAGAGCCAATATTCACTTGTTTATATTAAAATTATATCACGTAATTTTTGAAATCGTGATAATTCGTCATTTGACGATTTTTATTTTTTTCTTCTCAATAGTTATCATTAGTTTGAACCAATGTAAACTATATGTTGAATTTCCATTCTATGCCACCAACTGATATGTAATCATATGCATTATCCCAATCTTCTTGGGTAAATTTTGTACCACAGAGTTTGTTTAATTCTTCTACATCCTCGTAGTCTTCGAGAAAGTATTCTGCATAATCTACAACTTCATCTACAATAAGTTCTCCATATTTTATAAGATAATGCTCCATAAACTCATAAACAGGCTCAGAAGAATACACCTCGATTTCAAGGTCCAGTTTTGCACTTTCTTGTAGTAATGTTGTTCCATTACCATCAGGGTGGCGCGACTGTTCGGTGCCTTTTCCATCAAACATACAAGAATATACAGAGTATGCGCAATCTCCCCTTATATCAATAGCAATTACGCCATCTTCCAACTCATTAACTGTATCAAAAAAAAGTTCGCCCAGATTCCATAGATGTCTATCACTCTTACCTTCGCATTCATAGTAGGTTTTACCTACGCCATTTTTGGATGAATAAGTAACCAAACATTCTGTTTCTACAACATCAATAAATTCTTCTACATTCTCTTTTTTACCTTTAACTCTCATTAAAAAATAACAATATTCCATAGAAAATCCTCCTAATTTTTACAAACAGGGCACCGGCACTCACCGGTGCCCTATTAAACTTTCTATTATTCTGCTTTATGTCTTTCACAGCAACTCAAGCAGCAGTACTTATCAAGGCTATCACACCAATCAAAATGATCGGTATAATATAAGCCACCACATACCTCACAAGCCTTAACATAAGTATCTGCATTATTCTTGCAAATTACAATTGGCTCATTTGTGTGAGGGATAGTTTCACTTAATTCAACCATTTCACTTATGGGTATAAAACAACCAAAGCTATCTTCACCACAACCAAAACACACGTCATAGTCTGTTGTGTTAGTTATGCAGTCTTCGCATATATGCTCTTCAGAAAGTTGATAATACAAGTGTGTGAACTCTGCATAATTGTCTTCTGTCATAGCCTTGCCACAGATAGGACAATGGCCTATCACATCATACTCATCCGGGTA
>JAZNJU010000043.1:0-1648 GCA_045578205.1 Clostridia bacterium
CTTGTTCCTGTCGGCTATTCTCAAGGGGTTTTCCACCGACAGACTGCACACCTTTGTACACAACACCGGGGAAGAGTGCAGCCGTTTCACTTTTGACTGCCGCATGTACGACACCCTGCTTGGCAGCATTGACGAGCATTCACTGCAAGAGGTCTCTCTTATTGACGACAGAGGAGAGGCCTGCACATGCAAATGCAGCAGAAACGACATATTGGAGGCCTTTGACTTCTACACGAACCGCTGAAACTGCAATAAAAATAAAAGACAGATAATCATTTTAAATATTATTATCTGAAGTTTAACTAAATTTTACATCGTTTTCCGTATATTTGAGGAATCAATACAAAACATTTGACATGAAGAGAACTTTTTTACACACAGTATTCTGTCTACTGACTCTTTCGGCTGCCCTATCCTGCAGCAGTGACAAGGTGGAGGAGTATACACCCGCTCCCGCTCCGACCGTAAACATTTTTGACGGTTTGGACGAATTCACGGCAAACAGTATAACATTGCAAAAAACCAGGAGCAATTTCGAAGCCACAGAGAAATGGAGTGATATCAAATACAACGGTGACAAGAAGATTACCGGATACACATACAGTCGCAATATGACCGGCCGTGACACAGAAGGTTCTTATACAGAGAACGAAACACGCAAATGTGATATATACTATTACATCAACGAAGAAAAGAAAAATGCCATAAACACCAGTATAGAAATCGAGTATCAGAAACGTGGGCTGGAAATAGAAGAGACTTATACCGAGGAGATATCCGAAGACATATCCTTGAATGATTTGGGACACATAACATCCATAAAATCAATCACAAAGAGATATGACAACGCTTCGGCGAACCCTTTAATCAAAAGCAGTGTATGGGAATTTGTATACAACGGCAACTTCTGCACGGCAAGCACATACACCGAAGGAGACTTGGTTATAAAATACCAATATATGTGGGAAGCATATCAGTTGAAAAAGATAACCATACTTAAAGAGAACAAGAAGGATGACATTGTAGAACATACGGCATACGATTACACTTTTGACACTTCGGAGTTGGCAGAATACTCGGGGATATACACACTCCCTTATGTACAGAGCGGTTTCCCGCAGATATATGCCTCTATGGGATATCTTGGACAATTCACTCCATACATTCTCATTGAAGAAACGCAAAGCAAACATACCGATTACGGTTCCGATTCCCATCACACAGAAAACAAGATATCATACAGGTACTCCGAAGACAACAATCAGAAATTGAAATACGAAGGAATATTCGAGAACAACGGTACATACAATTTGACATTCAGCAAATAGTCCAATGCCTGGAGTTGACGAGAGATTCGCTCTTATGAGCGATGAGGAAATCATTGAAAAGATGATAACCTCGGTTGCAGATGAGAAGTTATACCGATACTTCTTTTATGTAAGATGTGCACCGTTCTTGAGATATATTTCCAGGCGGTTGTACGGTAGCAATGACATAACAATCCTCACCGGTGAACTCTTTGAATTCATTGCCAACGACGATTGGGCAATATTGAGAAAATGGGAGAAAAGGAATGAAGCGTCACTTTTCAGTTACATTGCACGTTGTGCCACAAACCACTTTGTAACCAAGGATATTGCCGAAAGGA
>JAZNJU010000044.1:0-1581 GCA_045578205.1 Clostridia bacterium
ACAAGGGGACGGTTCTCTTGTGTTAAAAAAGCCAACAAATAATCCCGCGGAAATTCCGCGGGATTATTTTGTGATATTACAATTTTGCTCTTATAATTTTTCCGCTGGTAGTCTTTGGAAGACTTTCCTTAAATTCCACAATTCTGGGGTACTTGTAGGGAGCGGTATGTTCTTTTACATATGTCTGGATTTCTTTTTTGAGTTCCTCGCTGGGTGTTGTGCCTTTGGTAAGTACAATGCTTGCCTTTACAACCTGACCGCGAAGTTCATCGGGAGCGGCAGAAACGCCACATTCCAACACATAGGGAAGTTCCATAATAACGCTTTCGATTTCAAAGGGTCCTATGCGGTATCCCGAAGATTTGATAACATCGTCAATTCTTCCCACATAGAAGTAGAAGCCGTCTTCGTCCTTGTAGGCAACATCACCTGTGTGGTAGAGACCGTCGTGCCATACCTCGCGGGTTTTTTCTTCATCTTTGTAGTAACCTTTGAAAAGACCGCAGGGCACTCTTTCCGATGTTCTTATTACGATTTCGCCGTTTTCACCGACATCAACACTGTTTCCGTCGGGATCGACTATATCCACATCGTAAAGGGGAACGGGTTTACCCATCGCACCCAGTTTGTACTCTCTGCCGTGGAGATTACCGATAAGGCAGGTGGTTTCCGTCTGTCCGAAACCTTCCATAATCTTTAAGCCTGTCTGATTTTTAATCTGCTTGAACACTTCAAGATTGAGTGCCTCGCCTGCAGTGTTTGCGTGCTGTACGGAGGATAAATCGTATTTCGAAATATCTTCCTTTATGAGCATTCTGTACATTGTAGGGGGCGCACAGAAAGTTGTAATCTGATACTTGGCAAAAAGAGGCAGAATGTCTGCTGCATCGAACTTGTCGAAATCGTACACAAAAAGCGGTGCTTCGCAAAGCCACTGACCGTATATTTTGCCCCAGGCAGCCTTTGCCCAACCGGTGTCGGAAATTGTAAGGTGAAGTCCTTCGGGATCAACACAGTGCCAGTAATTTGCTGTGTGGAAGTGGCCGAGAGGATATTTGTAACTGTGGAGAGCCATCTTGGGGTTTCCTGTTGTGCCCGATGTGAAGTACATGAGCATATCGTCCTCTCCGCAGGGAGCGTCCTCTTTTCTTTCGTAGGTATCGGGGAATGCTTTGTACTCTTCGTCAAAGTTTCTCCAGCCGTCGCGGTTTCCGCCAACTATTATCTTTTCCTTGAGGCAAGGTGCATTCTTTGAACCAAGTTCAGCCTGATTTGCAATGTCACCGTCGGCACTGCAAAGGATGGCATCAACTTCTGCCGCCTCATAACGGTACGCATAGTCGTGTTCCTGCAGAAGATTGGATGCGGGAATTGCCACGGCACCAATCTTGTGGAGTGCAAGAATTGCAATCCAGAACTGGTAATGGCGCTTCAACACCAGCATAACCTTGCTTCCTCTTGTGATTCCGATTGACTCGAAGTAATTTGCACATCTTGCGGATTCCTTTTTGAAGTCAAGGAATGTGAAGCGTCTTTCAACTTTGTCAGCAGTTAAATGAAGCATAGCCAGTTTGTCGGGTT
>JAZNJU010000045.1:0-9691 GCA_045578205.1 Clostridia bacterium
GGGGTAAAAACGAGCCATACAATGATTTGAACAGGTCCAGTAAAAACGGACAATAGAAAAAAAGCACCTCCTATGGTAGAATAAAAATACCATGGGAGGTTTTGTTATGTCAGGAGTTAAAGGAATGAAAAAATATCCGCAAGGAATAAAAGAAAGAGTCGCAACCGAATATAGAGATGGTATATCTCAACGGGAATTGAGTAGAAAGTATAACATAAGCAGATATGCAATTCAATGTTGGATAGGTGCCATTCAAAACAAGAGTATATTACCAAAAACACGAGGACGTAAACCTGCAAAAACTCTACAAGAATATAAGTACGAAAACAAGCGACTGAAGATGGAAAACGAACTATTGCGGGATTTTCTCTCGCTCATCGAAAGGAAGTGAAAGCAAGTATAAAATATATGGTCATCTATCGTCATAAAGACAAGTATTCAGTTAGCGAAATGTGCAGATTTTTTAATGTATCAAGAAGTGGATATTACGGATATGTATCACGAATGGATATACCTGCATGGGATCTGCCTTTAGCAGAAAAGATACGAGAATGTCAAGAGAAGTGTGGCAAGACCTATGGATACCGCAGAGTACATATATGGCTTGAAAGGAACGGTATTTACCGCAACCCCAAGACTGTACTGCGAGTGATGAGTAAATACAATCTTTTGTCTGATGTCAGAAGAAAAAAGAATCGTAATTACGGCGAATATCTGCATCGTTATCCTAATTTGCTAAACAGAGATTTTACAGCTGAAAGACCTAATCAAAAGTGGGTTACGGATATTTCATACATCAAGACAAAACAAGGAACATTGTATTTATCCATTATCCGAGATTTGTTCGATAACAGCATCGTTGCTTACAAAACTGGAACAGAGCAAAACATTAACCTTGTTCTTTCTACTATTAAAGAAGCGAAGACAAAGGAAAAAGTCACTGCAGAGGTGCAACTCCACAGTGACCAGGGCTTTCAATACACTTCACACGGGTATTTTAAGCTGACTAAATCATACAACATAACACCATTGATGTCAAGACGAGGAAATCCATACGACAACGCAATGGCAGAAAATTTCTTTTCAATTCTCAAAACAGAATGTATTTATCGCACAAAACTACAAACCTATGAGGAAGCTCGTTTCCTCATAGATGAGTACATACATTTTTACAACAACGAAAGAATACAACTAAAAACAAAACTGACTCCGTTTGAAAAACGAAGTCAGTATGTTGCTTAAAATTTAATATTATCTACCATATGGTGCTTTTTTGTACTGTCCGCACAAATTGGTGCAGTTCATTTGAGGTGGTATGCCTTTAACCTATAAAAATCATATTGTTCAATGTGGAGAAATTTGTCTATAATTATTGTCTAAATGTTTTGTTTATGGTATAATAAACACAATCAATGTAACAAAAGCATTCTGCTTTTGCATATATGTGTTTATTGAACCAAATAAGGAAGCAAGCCGTTAAAAGGCTTGCACTTATGGTATAATAAACAAAGACTGCTTTAAGTAGTACTAAAAAGTAGGATGCAGATATTTTTGGCCCTAACGTGACGTAAACTTGACAGTAAAATAATTTGCATCTAAACCTTATGCCTCGCAATTTTGGAAAAGAAACTTGGCATTCGGATTATACAGTCTTTATAAAGTTTGAGAAAATTGTTGAGAACAATAAATAGGATTTAAGATTATATACAGATAAAATTTTTTATATTGAGTTAACTTACCAAGCAAACCATGCGGAGGTGACAATATGCTTTCCACAAGAGAACAGTACGAAAACACAGAAAATGAAATTCTGTCTGCAAATGCCTGCAAATCCAAAGACAGCAAAGGCAGACAAAAAACCGAAGAAAAGTGCAGTATCAGAACTGACTTTTGCCGTGACAGAGACAGGATAATTCACTCCAAGTCTTTCCGAAGATTAAAGCACAAAACCCAGGTTTTCATTCTTGCAGACAACGACCATTTCAGGACACGACTTACCCACACTCTGGAAGTTTCGCAGATAGCGCGCACCATATGCAGGGCGCTGAAACTCAATGAAGACCTTGCAGAGGCAATCGCAATGGGGCATGACCTGGGGCACACGCCGTTCGGCCATTCGGGTGAGAGGGCATTGGACAACCTCAATCCCAAGGGGTTCCGTCACTATGAACAAAGCCTCAGAGTGGCAGATGTTCTCGAAAAAGACGGAAAAGGAATGAATCTTACCCACGAGGTGAGAGACGGCATATTAAATCACTCGGGAAATAACGTTGCCTGTACCGAGGAGGGCAAGGTAATCAAGTATGCAGACCGTTTTGCATATATAAACCACGACATAGATGATGCAATAAGAGCAAAACTCATTGCAAGGGAAGATATTCCCAAAAACCTTTTGGAGTCACTTGGCGGCACTCATTCTGCGCGCATAGACAGCCTCATAAACGACATAGTGAACCAAAGCAAAAAAGAGGGTCGCGTTTGTATGTCCCCCGATGTCGAGAGGGATATGCTTTCGCTTCGCAGTTTCATGTTTTCGGAAGTCTACGAGAAACTTGCCGTAAAAGACTATCAGCCGTTTATGGTTATAGAAAAAATCTACACACACTACCGTTCCAACCTGTCGAAATTGCCCGAAGAATACCTCGGACTTCTGGACAGTTGGGATGCAGATACCGTAGTGTGCGACTACATATCCGGCATGACGGATAACTATTGCTTAAAACTTTTCGGGGAACTGTTTTTGCCCAAACATCTGTGATTAAAAATCGCAACTGCTTTTCCAAAAATTTAAAGGGATTTTTTGTTTTTTGTCGAATAGGATATATAGGAGGATGATTATGCCTTTATATCCTGAATACTTAATACGCGAAGTGGCTGACAAAAACGACATCCGCGATGTAATCTCTCAATATGTAACCTTAAAGAAGGCCGGCAACTCATATGTGGGACTTTGTCCTTTTCACAATGAGAAGACGGCTTCCTTTTCTGTTTCACCTCAAAAGGGTATATTCCATTGTTTCGGTTGCGGAGAGGGCGGAAACGTCATTCACTTTATGATGAAAATTGAAAATATGCCTTTTGTGGAAGCAGTGGAAAGACTTGCCCAAAGAGCAGGGATAACACTTCCGAAAGTCAGCGACAAAGAAAGTCAGAAACACGCACTGGAAGTTAAACAAAGGGACACGCTGTACGAAATAAACAAGTTGGCTGCGGACTTTTTCTACGAAAACCTCAAAACCTCAAAAGTTGCTGTGGATTATCTGAAAAAGCGTGGTTTGAGCGGTGCCGAAGCAAAGAAGTTCTACCTCGGATATGCCAAAGACAGTTGGGACAATCTTTTCAAATACCTCACTGGCAAAGGCTACGCCGAGAGCGACATTCTCAAAGCAGGTCTCATAAAATCCAGCGACAACGGCAAGTACTACGATTTCTACAGAAACAGGGTTATGTTCCCCATATTCGACACGAGAAATCGCATAATCGCTTTTGGGGGCCGAACTCTGGGAGACGACAAATCAAAGTATCTCAACTCTCCTGACACCCCGGTTTTCAACAAGAGCCGAAATCTGTATTTCCTGAATGTTGCAAGGCGTTCGGGCAAGAATTATGTCGTTTTGGTGGAGGGTTACATGGACGTACTCTCTCTTGCCAAAAGCGGATATCTCAACACAGTTGCCACTCTTGGAACTGCGCTTACATCATCGCAGGCAAAAATTCTTGCATCTGAGTTCAAGGAAGTTGTAATCTGTTACGACAGCGACGGTGCTGGCAGAAACGCAACCAACAAAGCAATAAAAATTTTAAGGGAGCACGATATTTCAATATCTGTCCTTGATTTAAAAGATAAAAAAGACCCCGATGAATACATCAATTCATACGGTGTCGCCCGGTTTAATAACTGCATATCCAAAAGACGGTCTGATATGATGTATTTAATGGATACATTTGAGGAAGACTATGACGTAACCCAAAATTCCCAGAAAGTTACATTTGTCAGCAGTGTACTGGAGTACTTCAAACTCATCAGAAATCCCGTTGAACTGGATGTGTACGTTGAAGAACTTTCCAAAAGGACAAAAGTTTCGTCCAATGCCATCTATTCACAACTTGGTGTTGTAAAGGCGGTAACCGGTGAACGTACCCAGAGCCGGGAAGATGCGTCGGACGTTGCCATGATTGCCCGGAGGAAGATGCCTTTTTCTTCCGATGCGGTTCTGGAGAGAACACGTCAGCAAATGCTTGCTCTCATTTTGTCAAACAGGTCTGTGTATAACAGCAAAAAACACAACATAAGTCCGAAACTTTTTGAAAATGAGACACACAAGAAATTGCTTAACTGTATTCTCGCTTTTTACGAC
This sequence comes from Clostridia bacterium, assembly GCA_045578205.1. GTDB lineage: Bacteria > Bacillota > Clostridia > UMGS1810 > UMGS1810 > RGIG8748. The sequence continues at coordinate 4,359 of JAZNJU010000045.1, forward strand.
ATTGGCAAGAATATAGACACATCTCACATTCTTGAGTTTTTCACGGAAGAAGATGAGATAAAGGAAGTTTCTCTGATTTTGTCTCTGGACAACAAGAGTGATGACGATATGAAAGCATTTGACGATTATTACAAAGTAATAACCGATAAAATGAACCGAAAAAATATTTTAAGCCATCTTGGCGCAGATAACCCCGATAAAATAGAAATACTAAATAAAATCATGAAAAACCAATGATGCCTTGTAGACAGAAAGAGTCTTATTAGGGAAAGGAGCATTAGAGTGGATAATATAAAAGAAGGAAAGACTGTTGCAGATAAGAAAACAGTAATTGTTGAACTCGTGGAACTCGGCAAGAAGAAAGGGGTACTTTCTTTCAAGGAAATCGAGGAAGCATTAAGCGAGGTTGATTTCGATGTGAAAGACATCGAAAAGGTGTACGAAAGCCTTGAAGCCATGGGAATCGAACTTGTAAAGGACATGGACAAGGAGTTGCAGGAAATCCAGACTTCCGAAGAAGAAATAGACATATCTGTTCCCGAGGGAATAGGTCTCGACGACCCCGTCCGCATGTATCTCAAAGACATAGGAAAGGTTCCCCTGCTTTCTGCAGAAGAAGAAATTTACTATGCAGAACAGATGCACAACGGTGATGAAGTAGCCAAAAAGAAACTTGCAGAAGCAAACCTTCGTCTTGTTGTAAGTATTGCAAAGAGATATGTTGGCAGAGGTATGCTGTTTTTGGATTTGATTCAGGAGGGCAATCTTGGACTTATCAAGGCAGTGGAAAAGTTCGATTACACCAAGGGTTACAAATTCAGTACCTACGCTACTTGGTGGATAAGACAAGCCATAACAAGAGCAATCGCTGACCAGGCAAGAACAATAAGAATTCCCGTTCATATGGTAGAAACCATAAACAAACTTATCCGTGTGTCAAGACAACTTCTGCAGGAACTCGGCAGAGAGCCTCATGTTGATGAAATTGCAAAAGAAATGAATATGAGCAAAGAGAGAGTCCGCGAGATTATGAAGATAGCCCAGGAACCTGTTTCTCTGGAAACACCGATAGGCGAAGAGGAAGACAGCATCTTGGGAGACTTCATTCCCGACAGCGATGCTCCCGCTCCGTCGGAAATGGCTGCTTTCACGCTTCTCAAAGAACAACTCATATCCGTGCTCGATACCCTTACCCCAAGGGAAGCAAAGGTGCTTAAACTCCGTTTCGGTCTGGACGACGGCAGAAGCCGCACTCTGGAAGAAGTGGGCAAGGAGTTCAATGTAACCAGAGAGCGAATAAGACAGATAGAAGCAAAAGCCCTGCGCAAATTAAGACACCCCAGCCGCAGCAAAAAACTCAAGGATTATCTTGAATAATCATGTGGATAGAAAAGGCAGAAAAGATAGCGTGGCTGCTATTGGCGGTTTCTTTCCTGGCACTTGTGGGTATGAATATCAGCAAACAAAGGCCCAAGGCTGTTCAGGTCACAAAACCTCAGAGGGAAGAAATCATAAGAGTATCTGTAACAGGTGAGGTCAATAAACCCGGAGAATATGCGGTAAAGAAGGGCACGAGAATTTGCGACCTAATATATTCCGCCGGAGGAATAACTCACAATGCAGACATAGACATTGTGGATCTGGATGCACTTGTAATCGCCGAAACAGAAATAAACATCCCGAAACTTAGCGAAGATGGTTACACGGATGTTATACCTGTTATAGACATAAACACCGCTACAAAAGAAGAACTTATGCTCATTCCGGGTGTTGGCGAACTTCTCGCTGAAAGGATAGAGGATTACAGAAAGAATATTGGCACATTCAAAGATATTTCGGAAATTATGAATGTTCGCGGCATTGGTGAAAAGACATTTGAACAAATGAAAGATTACATCAAGACAGAGTAAATAAAAATGGAAGGATAGGAATCCAAAAATGAAAATTTTGATTGTAGATGACGAAAAACTGCTTGTTAAAGGTATGAAATTTAACTTTGAACAGGACGGTTACACCGTAGAAACTGCATACGATGGTGAAGAAGCGCTCAAACTTGCTCACGATAAAAATCTGGATATTATAATTCTTGACCTTATGCTCCCAAAAATAGACGGACTTTCCGTTTGTCAGAAAATCCGTGAATTTTCCAGCATACCAATCATAATGGTAACAGCGAAAACCGAAGATATGGACAAGATAATGGGTCTGGAATACGGAGCAGACGATTACATAACAAAACCTTTCAATATACTTGAATTAAAGGCGAGAGTAAAGGCAATTATGCGCCGTATTACTCCCGTATCCAAAGATGGTGACCGTTCCAAGATAAAGATGGGAACCGTGGAACTTGATTATAATCAGCGCACTGTTACCATAGAGGGTCAGACAGTGGACCTTACAAGTAAGGAATTTGACCTTATGGATCTTCTTGTGTGCAATCCGGGCAAAGTGTATTCCAGAGAAAATCTTTTGGATTTAATCTGGGGTTATGACTATCCCGGTGATGCCAGAACAGTTGATGTTCACGTAAGACGTCTCAGAGAGAAGATTGAGCCAAACAGTGCAGAACCTGTATATTTGCTCACAAAGTGGGGGGCTGGTTACTATTTCAAAGATATCACATAAATTAAAAAACCGCCTTGCCCGCGGCATAACCCCACGGACACTCTTTGTGTGTCTTGTTACGGCGTTTCCGCTTGTTTTTATTGTGTGCCTTACAATGGCGGCGCTGGGCGTTATGTACACCGAAGGAAAACTCAATCTTGAGAGCGGATTTGCCATTGTTGGTAACGCTTTGATTATAAGTGCATTTACAACCTTTGTTTTGGGGATTGTATTATTTATTTCCTTGAGCAAAATCCGCAAAAGAATAACACTCTACACCCAGGCAATTCACGCTATGACCGATGACAAAATCGGTGAAAAACTTGAAATTGCAGGGGATGATGAAATTTCTCTTTTGGGAAATGCTTTCAATGATATGAGTGAAAAGTATGCAATCATAGAAAGACAGCGTACGGAGTTTGTATCAAATGCGTCCCATGAACTCAAAACGCCGTTGAGTTCCATAAAACTTATGGCAGATTCCATAATCCAGACTCCCGACATAGAGATGGATTATGTAAGGGAGTTTCTCACGGATATGAATGAGGAAGTTGAGAGACTCAACAGAATAGTAAACAAACTTTTGTATATCACAAAATTGGATACCCTCACCGAAACAATGTCGGGTCCTTTGGAACTTATCAATCTCAAGGACGTTATTTTGGGAATTAACAAAAACCTCATCCCCATAGCCGAAATGGAAAACAAGGAATTTGTTGTGGATGCAGGTGAGGATATACTCATAATGGCAAACAAGGATATTCTCTGGCAGGCAGTATATAATATTACAGACAACGCTTTGAAGTACACCGGGGAGAACGGAATAGTTGAACTTAAACTTACCAAAGAGAAGAAGAGAGCCGTAATTTCCGTTAAAGATAACGGTGTAGGTATTTCTCCCGAAGATTTGCATAGAATATTTGATAGATTTTACCGTGTAGACAAAGCCCGAAGCCGTGATACAGGCGGAACAGGTCTTGGTTTGTCCATTGCACATTCGGCAATAGAGTTCCATAACGGAACCGTGGAAGTCGAGAGTAAACCCGGAGAGGGAAGTGAGTTCAGAATAATTCTTCCGCTCGTGGATTGGCTCTGATTACAAAATTTGCAGTTTCCCAATAATGTAAGGAGGACATCGTTATGAAAAAAATTATTGTGCTTTTTTCTGCGGTATGCTTGCTTTTTGCTTCTTCATGCACACCGAAGAAACCCGTTACACAAGAGATAAACCCGCCAATACCTCAAAAACAGGTTGTGGAACAGACAACAAAGGATATCACTCTTTACTATGCAGACAAAGATGCGGCAAGCCTATGCGCTGAAACGCGCACTGTTCCGTCAGACAAGGCAAACGATGCTTCTTTTGTCATTGGAGAACTTTTGAAAGGTACTTCGCAAGATAACCTTACAAACAGCATCCCCGAGGGAACAAAAATCAATTCCTGCACTGTGGAAAACGGGTTGTGTACCCTGGACTTGAGTGCGGAATTTATATCCAAGCAGGGAACAGCAAATGAGAAAATGGCTATTTATTCTGTTGTTAATACCTTGTGCCTTTTGGACGGTATCGACGAAGTACAGTTTCTCATAGACGGACAAAAGGTGAAGATTTTCGGAAGTTATATTTTTGATGAGCCTTTTTCTCCGGATATGTGACAGTAGGGTAACAGATTATGCAAAATAACAATTTACCAATCGGAATATTTGATTCGGGAGTGGGGGGAGTAAGTGTTCTCAAAGAACTTGTATCTCTTATGCCCGGTGAAAACTATATATACCTTGGAGATTCCAAAAATGCTCCCTACGGCACAAAAAGCCGAGAGGAGATTTTGGAAAACTCTCTTGCCTGCGCGCAATTTCTCGCAGACAGAGGAATAAAAGCCCTTATGGTGGCTTGCAACACAGCGACCAGCGTTTGTATATCGGAACTTAGAAAAATCTATCCCAATATGCCTGTTGTGGGGGTTGAACCTGCCATTAAACCTGCGTTGGAGGACAAAAACAATTCCGTAATCGTGGTTATGGCAACACCTCTCACGCTAAAGGAAGCCAAATTCAAAAATCTTCTTGAAAAATACCGTACCGATGATGCGCAAATCATACCGCTTCCTTGTCCCGGTCTTATGGAGATTGTGGAAAAAGGTCTTTCCGACAGAAAAGAAGCATATACGTATCTTGAAGATTTGTTTTCGTCTGTCCGCAAACCGCAGGGCGTGGTTTTAGGCTGTACCCATTATCCTTTTGTAAAAAAAGCAATAAAGAAAGTATTGGGTGATGTATCTATATACGACGGTGGAGTAGGAGCCGCAAAACAGTTGAAACGACTTCTTACTGAACAAGATCTTATTTCCGACAGAACAGAGGGCGGAGAAGTGGAATTTGTGAATACATTAAATTCTGCAAGGCAAAACGAACTTGCATCAATGCTGTTGAAAAGCGACAATTCGTAGAGACATTTTAAGGAGGAATATTACAATGAAGATATGTGTTTTCGGAGCCGCCAGCAATGAAATTGACAAAAGTTATATTGAGGCGGTTGAAAATCTCGGTGAGTTAATGGCAAAGCGCGGCCACAGCCTTGTTTTCGGGGCAGGGGGTCACGGTGTTATGGGTGCCGCTGCGCGTGGGGTATACAGAGGCGGCGGAAAAATCTGCGGAGTAATTCCGAAGTTTTTTGATGACGAAAATGTAGAACTTATTTTTGATAAATGCGATGAACTCATTTTCAC
>JAZNJU010000046.1:0-7610 GCA_045578205.1 Clostridia bacterium
GGTGAGGTCAAGAAGTTTATTGTCATATCCAACAAAAATCGCAGAAAGAGGCTTTGAAAGATTAAGACCGATTATAACCATAGACAGAGAGCAGACGAAGATAATGCGTATGCTCTTTTTGAATATTCCTTTAAGTTCGGCGTGATTTTGTGCTCCGTCGTTGTAACCGACAATGGGTGCAATTCCGATTGAGTAACCAATGAATATTGCAGCGAAAATGAAACTTACATACATCATAACACCGTAGGCGGCAACACCGTTTTCGCCTGCGTATTTCAAAAGTTGGATGTTGTAGAGCATGCCAACTATGGACATAGATACATTGCTCATAAATTCTGAAGAACCGTTTATGCAGGCTTTCGCTATGACCTTGCTGTCAAAGTGAGTTTTTCCAAGGGAAAGAATGGAAGAATTCTTTCTGAAAAAATAGAAAAGCGGTATAGTACCACCCACAATCTGGCTTATTCCCGTTGCCAGTGCGGCACCGCGTATTCCAAGGGGAAATACTCCCACAAGCAGAAAATCAAGTATCATATTGGTAACGCCTGCTATTATGGTAACCCAGAAACCCAGTTGCGGCTTTTCTGCAGTTATAAAGAAACTCTGGAACATTAACTGCAACACAAAAAACGGCAGAGCAACAAGAATTATTCTGCTGTACACAATGCAGTTTTCCAGAACTTCACCTTTGGCTCCCAAAAGTTGCGATATGGGACGGATAAAAATGAATCCAAGCAGGGCAAAAATGACGCCAAGAGTAAATGCAACATACACAAAAAGAGAAAAATAACCGTTTGCCTTTCGGTTATCTCCAAGTCCGAAAGTTTTTGCCACTATTGCGTTTCCGCCTGTTCCGAAGACAAATCCGACAGTTCCCAGAATCATGAGGAAAGGCATTATGAGATTGATTGCGGCAAAAGGAGTTTTCCCGACATAATTGGACACGAAAAAACCGTCCACCACTCCGTATATGGATGTGAATATCATCATTGCAACAGAGGGGAGGATAAATTTTAACAGTTTTCTGTATGTAAAATGGTCTGACAGTTGGATTTTCATTTGGTATTCTCCGCGGTATTATCAAAACTGTCGTAATACACAACCTCTTCCATGGGTCTGAATTCATTGTGGAAATTGTGTATGGGGCAGTCTTTTGCAGGATAACCCATAACAAGAAGCGCAAGTGGTTCTACATTTTTCGGAATGTTGTACTCTCTTTTCATCGCTTCGGGGTCAAAGTGCATAACCCAACATGACCCAACTCCAAGGGAAAATGCCTGAAGCATGAGATGAGTTGTAACAATTGCCGCGTCAACGGGAGCGGAAAGAGCACCGTTGTACGGACTTTTCCAGGTTTCGTCCTTGCAGTAGCACACAAGGAGCGCACTGGGTGCATCAAAGTGGCATTTTGTACATTTTTTGAGTTTACGGATTGATTCATCAGTATTTAAAACAAGTATTCTCTGCGGCTGGAAGTTACAGCCTGTGGGGGCGCAGTGCCCTGCCTGTAAAATCTTGTCAATAACATCCTGGGGCAGATGTCTGTTTTCGAATTTTCTTGCCGAAAAACGGCTTTTTGCAAGATTTAAAAAATCCATTTCACGCATTTCCTTTCTGCTTTTTCTCCATTCTTAGCCAATTTATGAAACCGTAGATATCATTTGCCAGAAACATTACAAAACATATTATAACAGATAAGTAAGACGTATTCAAAGAACTTGCTATTGACCACAGTACAATAAGAACAACATCGTTTAAGGCATATGCCAGTGCGTAATACGGACTTCTGCGGAATGTCAGGTACATTGCGGCAAAACTTGTTGTTATGGATACTGTACTTATTACAAGATTTGCCGTTCCCAGATATCTCAGTATAAAATAAAAAACATAGGTAACAATGACAGACAAAGCAAGCATAAACAACGTTTCGGGGAGTTTTATGCGGTTTATTTTAACTTCCGCCTTGTTGCCCTTGTAGGGGTGGGTAATCCAGGATATGAACGAAATAAGAGCCATCGGTCCCGACATTCCCAGATATGTTATCATTTCACCGTAGTATGCGGAAGTGTAGGATATGTATGCGTATATAAGACTGAAAAACACCATCAGAAGTTGCCCAAGAGGATTACCCTTGGCACACAGTATAAGTGCCGAAGCACCGATGAGAGATGCCGTGAGGGCAAGATAGTTCACTCTGTCAAAGAGAAAAAATGAAGCAATAATAAAAGCCAAAGACGAAACCCAGAGTGTGATTTCGCTTTTGGTAAAGTATGCAGATTTCATATATAAAAATTCCTTTTTAATATTCAATAGAGCGATTTTATCACAAACATGGTCAAAAAGCAAGGGCGCCGTATATAATTCTTGACAAAAATGCAGACGTGAATGTATAATTAACGTATAAATATAAGGAGGGATACATATGTTTTGTCCGAATTGTGGTTCACAAGTGCCCGAGGATGCGGCTTTTTGCCCCCAGTGCGGTGCACGTCCCGAAAAAGAAAACGACAACGATACAAATAACGCTGTGGCATCGGATACTGCCGCAGAAATTACTGCAGAAGCATCATCGGCAGGTGACGCACCTGTTCAGGATGGCGGAACTTCCACGTTCTCCCTGGAAAAGCCCGGTGTAGCAAGAAAGAAAAAGAGAATAAAAAAGCCCGTGGCTATCGGTGCCTCATCCGTAGGTACCGTTATACTGGCAGGTATTATAGCCTTTGTTATTTCACCTGTATTCAGAAACAGTGTGTGCAAGGCCTTTTTGTCCCCTGATCAGTACTTCCGCTATGTAATAAAAACTGCGGCATCTTCAGGTGCAAAAGACATTTCCGACACAGTGGATGTTATCAATAAGAACGGTAACAAATTAGGTTCTCTTGCGGCAAGTGGAACGGTAAGTATGGAACTGGGTGACAAACTCTATGAAGTGGTAGAGGAAACTGCGGGTCCCGAGGCAGGGCTTGTTTTAAGGTACATTGAAAATGTTTCCTACACCTGTGATGTTGCAGGTAGCGAAAAGGGCCTTTCGGGAGACTACGCCATAAACTTAAACGGCAAGGAAATTACAAATCTCGAATTTGCAATGGATGCGGAAAACAGTCGTCTGTTTTACTCAATTCCCGATTTGAATCCTCAGGCACTTTGCCTTGATTTCGGTCAGGGAAGCAATGCCCAAATGGATAAGTTGGTGGGTACTATTGAAGAATTTCTTAAAATAATGCCCGATGAAAAGGCTCTGGAAAAAATAACTACCAGATATGCAACGGCTGCTGTAAAGGCTATAGGCGGTATTGAAGAAACAACGGAAACACTCGAAATAGACGACGTTTCACAGAAAGTTACAACTCTTACCTTGGAGATAGACGAAGAACTGGTGGCAAAAGTTCTTGTTGCTGTTTTGGAAGAAGTTCCCGGCGACAAGGAAATGAAAAAAATAGTTAAAGACTGTGCTTCTCTGGAAATATTCAAAGACCAGGATATGGATGCTGACGAAATATATGAAGACTTTTTGGATGCAGTCGAAGATTTAAAAGACGATATAGACCCCGATGAAATGGGCAATATAGACATTGAACTCAGCCTGTACATAAACAACCGCGGAGAAATCATAGGTTTCTTGGCAGATGTTGGTCCTGCAGATGTTACACTTGTTTCCCTGGAAAAGGGTGACAACTATGCTTCCGAATTCAGTATTAAATCCGGTTCCCAGGGCTTCAAAATTGAGGGAAGCGGAACAGTTTCCGGAAACAAAATGTCCGGTGAATATACTATCGGAGCAGGCAAAATGAAAATTCTCGGCATAGACTATGAAAATGTGGATGCCGACAAACTTAAAGCAGGAAACTTTGTAGGAAATGCTACAATTTCTGTCCGTGACGGAATATCCGGTTTGCTCTCTATGGCAGGACAGTCCGAAGCGGCAAGCATAATTTCTTCTGCCAAGATAAAAATCGAAAGCAAGGATACCAGCGCAAGCGTAGGCTTCTATCTTGGAGATGATATGCTCTACAAGGTAAATGCCCAAATCAAAGAAAACAAGAACGGCAAGGTAAAGATACCTGCAAACTATGTTGTGGTGAATGGTCCCGAAGACCTTGAGGCTTGGGTAGCAAACTTTGATGAAACATATTTTGACAAAATCCTTGACAGATTGAAAGATGCGGGAATTCCCAAGGTTATTGTGAATGAATTGGAAGACAGCATAGCGGGAACAACTGATGATGAGGTAACTGAAGGCTCCGAGGAACTCGTTGGCATGGAAATGGACGAAATTAATAAATTAATTACCCAAAACCCCAAACTTTCGGAACAACTTGAAAGATTTCCGGGACTTAAAGTAAATTAAGCAAAAAAAGAATAAAAGGGTGTAACTCTGCTTTGCAGAGTACACCCTTTTTTAGAAGGAGCAACACAATGAAGATTGATAACATTAAAAAGAAATATGGAAAAAAAGAAGTTCTGAACGGAGTTTCCCTGCAGGCCGAAAAAGGACAGATAATAGGGCTTCTTGGCGGAAACGGAAGCGGAAAATCCACACTTTTGTCCATACTTGCAGGAATACTCTCCTGTGACGGCGGAAATTTCTTTTTTGACGGCACATCACTTATTCAAAACGAAAAAAAACGTTCTAAGACCGTGGGTTACGTTCCGCAGAATACACCTCTCATGGAAGAACTCACCGCCTACGATAATCTTCGCCTTTGGTACGAAAAGGAAGATATGAAAAAATCTCTTTCTTCAGGTGTGCTCGGAATGCTTGGAATAAATGAGTTTCTTAAAGTTCCCGTGTGCAAAATGTCGGGCGGTATGAAGAAGAGGCTCGCCATAGGTTGCTCTGTGGCTCATAACCCAAAGATTTTGCTCTTGGATGAACCTTCGGCAGCACTTGACCTTATATGCAAAGAGAGAATTGCAAACTACCTGAAAGATTTCAAAAAAGACGGCGGAATTGTTGTTATCGCAACTCACGATACTCAGGAACTTCCTCTTTGCGACAAAATATACATTCTTAAAAACGGGGTTGCAACCGAGTACGATTACGATGGCAATGTCCACAGATTGGTAGGTATGCTATGAAAAAGGCAACATATTTGAAACTGTCAATAAAGCGTTCTTCAAAGACATATCCTGCTATATTTGCGATAACTGTCATCACAATATTCGCAATTGCCCTCACCGCAGTTGTTATTATGGATGCAGGCAAGAACAGCAAGGAAAAAACCAAACTCACAATAGGTGTGGTGGGGGACACTTCCGAAACATACCTTGGTGTCGGCATAGCAGCACTTGAAAACTTCGATTCTTCCAAATACTCCATTGAATTCGAAGAAACTACAGAACGCAGAGCAAGACGCGACCTGAAAAGACGCGACATATCTGGTTATCTGAGAGTTCCCGACAACTTCGTGGAAAATATACTCTACGGACGCAACAAGCCTGCGGAGTATGTCGTTTTGGATGACAGTACGGGATTTGAAACAGCGCTTATGAGCGAATTTGCAAGTCTGGCGTCCGACTGGGTGCTTATGTGTCAGAGTGCGGTTTACGGCATGCAGGGTATTTCGGAAGACTACGGCAATTCAGCCGCCCGCAAGAACGTGGGCAAAAACACCCGTGCCATAAACACAATGAATATGGAGGATGTGCTGGGACGGAACAAAGCATACGATACAGAGGTCATAGGTATTGCAGACAGTCTCTCCCTGGAAGCATATTATCTGTGCGGCATAATAATTTTCTTCCTGCTTATCTGGGGGATTTCGTGTAATAAACTTCTTATAAAAAAAGATTATGCCCTGCCCAAAGTTTTGTACTCCAGAGGAATAAAAAGTTTCTGGCAGGTTTTTTCAGATTATGTAAGTTATCTTGTCATAACCTTGGGGACACTGGTGTTCCTGGCTGTTGTTTTCGGAATTACAATCCAAAGCATAAATACGGGAATACGTGAACTCCGCGGAACCAATGTACTAACCTGTGTGGGTTATGTTGTTAAACTTTTGCCCGTAATTGTTATGTTTACACTCATGCATATGATGATATGCGAGATGGCGGCGGGAATTGTAAACACCATTGTACTTCAACTTTTTGTTTCCCTTGCAACGGCATACATATCGGGATGTTTCTATCCGAATTACTTTTTCCCCGAAACCATGCAAAAAATTGCACAGGTGCTTCCGGGCGGTGCAGGTTTTGCCTATGCGAGAAAATCCCTTGTCGGGGTGATTCCGCTCAAAGAACTTTGCATAAACCTGGCATACAGCGGTATGTTTGCACTTGTTACCGTATACCTAAGAAGACTTCGCATAATGGGAGAACAATAATGGATAAGATAAAAAAATTACTGCTGTGGTATCATATGTTTAGTAAGCGTTTGTTTCATAAACGCAGTTTCATTTTTATACTGCTTCTCATTCCTGTGTCGGTATTTTGTCTCAAAGCGGCACTGAAAGAAGAAAGCGGAATAGTGCGGATTGCACTTTTTGCAGAGAATAAAGACAGTATAATAGCAAGCGAAATCATAGATTCCCTTACTCAAAGTGACAGCATAGTAACCTATACCCGTTATGACAGTGCCGAAAAGGCAAGGGATGCGGTGCAGAAACAAAAAGAAAATGCACTTTGGATTTTCGGGGAAGATATCGACACGGCAATAGTAGATTATGCCACAGATAAAACCTCAAAACCTCTGGTACGGGTTGTTTCGTCAGAGGATACAATACCAATCAAACTTTCAAACGAAGTGCTGTTCGGGAAACTGTTCAAGTACATTTCCTATGAGTCGTACAAAAACTTTCTCTATGAAAATGTCATATCGGAAGATTTTCCGGAAGATATTGTAAAAGAATACTACACCAAATATATGAACGAAAACGGCATCGTGAAACTGGAATATCTTAATTCTGACAACAAGGATGTAAAAACGGATGACTTCCTTGTTACACCCATAAGAGGTATTTTGTCTCTTCTTATTGTCCTGTGCGGTTTTGCGGCGGCTATGTATTTCCTTACAGACATAAAGGATGGAAGATACGACTGGCTTTCTTCAGGAAAGAGACTTCTTCCTGCATGTGCGCTTTGCCTTTCTGCTGTTGTCATCTCCTGCGTTTTTGTGTTTTTTGGATTGCTTGCCTCGGGACTTATGACAAACATAGGATACGAATTCATTGCAATGATTATTTACGCACTGGCAGTAACATCTTTCTGTGTGGTTTTGTGCGTGCTCTTCCGCTCCGCAGGGAATCTGGGTGCAGTTATTCCGTTTTTTATGATATCAATGCTTGTCCTTTGCCCCATATTCTTCAATGTGAATTTTTTCCTGGGATTAAGAATGGTTTTCCCGCCGCATTACTATTTGAATGCCGTTGCAAATCCGATGTACATTCTGTATATGGTTCTTTATTCTTTGGTTATGTTTGTACTTGCTTTTATCCTCAATAAATTGCGTATTTTCAGGAAAATGTAACTAAATTGTAAATTAGGCGGTGTAAAAACAGTTGAATTCTATCAAATGATGTTGTATAATGGCAGTGAGTGTTTCAGCCTTTGCTCAAACACAACAATCAAATACATACTTTAGGAGGTATATATTATGTTTTGTCCAAATTGCG
>JAZNJU010000047.1:0-2550 GCA_045578205.1 Clostridia bacterium
TAATGCGATAGATGTGTATATCTCCGACGAAAGCGAAGATTTGCTCAAAGACGGCGAGTGGCAGAAACTTTTCAAAACAAAGCCCGAAGAGTTTACCAAGGAAGAAAAGAGGGCATATCTTGACACAATAAAGGGTGTTGCATTAGGTTCCGATGCTTTCTTCCCCTTTGGAGACAATATCATAAGAGCAGCAAAAAGCGGTGTAAGTTACGTTGCACAGCCGGGCGGTTCCATCCGTGACGACAATGTTATAGAAGAATGTAACAAGAGGGGCATAGCAATGGCTATGACAGGAATGAGACTGTTCCACCACTAAAATTCAATTTTTTACAATGCGAGGTAACATATGAACATTATGGTTGTAGGTGGCGGCGGAAGAGAGCACGCCATGATAAAGAAATTAAAAGAAAATCCCAAAGCAGAAAAAATATTTGCACTCCCCGGCAACGGCGGTATAGCAATGGATGCCGAGTGTGTAAATATCGGTGCAAAGGATATAGATGCAATAGTTAAGTTTGCAAAAGAAAACAGTATCGATTTTGCTGTTGTAGCACCCGATGACCCCCTTGTTCTGGGTGCAGTAGACGCATTGAACGAAGTGGGTATCAAGTGTTTCGGCCCCAGGGCAAATGCGGCTATAATAGAGGGAAGTAAGGTGTTTTCCAAAAACCTCATGAAAAAATACGGTATTCCAACAGCGGAGTACGAAGTATTTTCCGATATGGAAAGTGCACTTACATATCTTGACACAGCATCAATTCCCGTGGTTGTAAAAGCAGACGGTCTTGCTTTGGGTAAGGGCGTTATAATAGCAACTACCCGTGAGGAAGCCAAGGATGCGGTTAAATCCATGATGCTTGACAAGGTCTTTGGCGAAAGCGGAAGCAATGTTGTAATAGAAGAGTTTTTAACAGGCCCCGAAGTATCGGTGCTTAGTTTCACCGACGGCAAAACCTTGGTTCCCATGGTATCCTCTATGGACCACAAGAGAGCCAAAGACAACGACGAGGGACTCAACACAGGTGGTATGGGTACAATAGCACCCAACCCCTATTATACCGATGACGTAGCAAAAGAGTGTATGGAAAAGATATTCATACCTACAATGAATGCTATGAACAGTGAGGGAAGAACCTTTGCAGGATGTCTTTACTTCGGACTTATGCTTACTCCCAAGGGTCCAAAAGTTATCGAATACAACTGCCGTTTTGGTGATCCCGAAACACAGGTTGTACTTCCTCTTCTTGAAACAGACCTTCTTGATATTATGATTTCTGTCGCAGACGGCACACTTGCCGATACGGAGGTAGTTTTCAAAGATGAAAGCGCCTGCTGTGTTGTTATGGCATCCGACGGTTATCCCGGAAAGTATGAAACAGGCTTTGAAATAAATATGCCTGATGACAAAAACATCTATGTGGCAGGTGCCAAGTTGTCTTCCGGCAAACTTGTTACCTCCGGCGGAAGAGTTCTCGGTGTTACAGAAACAGCACCTACACTTAAAGAAGCAATAGACAAATCATATGAAACTGTAAAGACTGTTAGTTTCGATAATGCGTATTACCGCAACGATATAGGCAAAAAAGCATTGGAGGGTATCAGATAAAATGGTTTACAGAGTATATGTAGAAAAGAAAAAATCTCTTGCTCACGAAGCCGCTTCCCTTAAAGGTGACATAAAGAACTTTTTGAGCATAAGCGGTATAGAAGATGTAAGGGTTATAAACAGATATGATGTAGAAAACATAACAAAGGAACTTTTTGATTACTGCAAAAATACTGTTTTTTCCGAACCGCAACTTGACAATGTTTATGACAGTGTGAGCGTGCAGGACGGAGAAGTTGTGTTTGCTGTTGAGTTTCTTCCCGGTCAGTTTGACCAGAGAGCAAATTCCGCTTCGGAATGTATCCAACTTATATCCCAGGGCGAAAGACCGCTTGTTAAAACAGCAAAGGTCTATGTGTTAAAGGGAAGCCTTGGTGAGAAAGAAATAGACGAAATCAAAAAGTATGTTATAAACCCCGTGGAATCAAGAGAAGCGTCACTTTCTGAGTATGATACTCTTGCGATGAAGTACGAAGTGCCCTCCGAAGTGAAAACTCTCCATGGATTTATCGGGCTGAACAAAGAAGAATTAAAGGCATTCTTAAACGAACAGGGTCTTGCTATGGATATAGATGATCTTATGTTCTGTCAGCAGTACTTTGTTTCCGAAAAGCGTGACCCCACCATTACGGAAATAAAAATGATAGATACCTACTGGTCCGACCACTGCCGTCATACAACATTCCTCACCACTATCGACTCTGTAAGCATAGAGGATAAAAATGTGCAGGCGGCATACGATGAGTATCTTGCAGTAAGAGATACATTAAAGAGAACAAAACCCATAAACCTTATGGATATGGCAACTCTTGCAGTAAAGCACCTTCGTGCAAACGGAAAACTGGACAAACTCGATGAGTCCGAGGAAATAAATGCTTGTACTGTTAAAATAGACGTAGAGATGGACGGCAAAAAAGAAAAATGGCTTCTTCTCTTCAAGAACG
>JAZNJU010000048.1:0-5285 GCA_045578205.1 Clostridia bacterium
GCGTCTATTACATCATAGGCAAAATTGAACTTGTCTTCATTTTTGAAACTAATGGATACAAGTGCACCGTTTTCATCTTCCACGGTATCAATAAAGTCGTGATATACTCTTCTGTATGGCTGATGAGGCTTAAATTTGGGGTTTTTCATCACGTCTTTTTCTTCGTCGTGAAGAATCTTCTCCTCACCGTGCAGAACGATAGCATAGAACTCACAATCCGTACCGCCGACAGCAACCATTCCGTGGGGTGTGGAACTGTCGTAATAAACGCTGTCGCCCGCATTCAGAACAACACTGTGTGAGCCAATCTGCACTTTGAGGCTTCCTGTGAGAACAATGTCCAACTCCTGTCCTGCGTGAGTTGTAAGGTCTATGTCCCCTCTTTCGGCATTCTCATCGTAGATGCAGTTAACATACAGAGGCTCCGAAACTCTGTTTTTGAAGTTGGAAGCCAGACTGTGATACACCATACCGTGTGCCTGGTCAATCTTCTGGCCTTCTCCTCTTCTTGTAACGGTAAAGGACTTGAGGTTTGCACTCTCACCCTCGATAATATCTGTTACACCCACTTTGAAAGCGAGGGCGCATCTGTAGATAAATGCGAAACTCAAGTCGTGCTGTCCGTTTTCGCAATCAACGTATTCCTCACGGCTTACGCCTGTAAGTCTTGCCATTGTGTCTACGGAAATGCCCTCAATCTGGCGCATTTCTCTGATTCTGGCGGCAACTTCGTTGATTTTGAAATCAAGACCTGTCATAATTTCATCCATTTTTCAGTTTCTCCTTCCGAATTTCTTTGAGAAAACAAAAAGTCGCCCCAAAGATAGTTAAAGTCTTTGAGACGAGTCATAATTCATACCCGCGGTACCACTCAAATTGCATCGGAATTTTCCGACACCCCTTCAGGCTCCAACAAGCCCTATGCACTGACGCAGCATTCTCGGGAAGGTTCTACTTGCCATGGGGCTTTCTTCCTTCCGACTCGGGAGTTACAACTATCTGCCTGTCTTTAATGACTTGCACCGACCGTCATCTCTCTTAAAAGCATCAGCAGAAGTACTCTCCGTCAAAGTCTTTAAAAATATTAAAATTCCTTTGTATGATATCACATAAATATCCTTTTGTCAACAATTTTATTGAATTTTACAAAACAGTTGATTTTCCCGCATCAAATGGTTATAATTATGTGGAGGTGAAAAACATGAAAAAAATTCTTGATTTATACATTGAAAAAATAGACGGCATTTTAAACACACTTATACCTATGCAAAAAGCCGACACGGTGTTTGGAAGCGTTCACAGTCTGGTTGAAGAGATGAAAACAGAAGCAGAAAACTGCAATGACGAAATGCTCTACCCCACCCTCTACAACAGCGCGGCTACCATTGCCACAGCGCCCGAGGGTTGCTCCGTTCGCCAACTCCGCGAGGCTCTGGAAGATGCCAGAGCGGAAATGGAAGTTATGAAGGAATACATGTAATGGATTTACCAAAGCGTAAAGCAACAAGATTAAAAGGATACGATTATTCCACACCCGGAATGTATTTTGTTACGATATGCACCCATAACAGACAATGTATATTATCTGAAATAACTGTAGGGACAGGCGTCCTCGACTGTCCGAAAAATACGCTGTCCGTTTATGGTCAGACAGCATATAAACAAATCAAAATTATGAGCGAATTATATGATAATATCACAATTGATAAATACGTAATAATGCCAAATCATATTCATATGATAATTCAAATATTGGAATTGGATAAACCACACGGACCGTCGAGGACGCCGGTCCCTACGAATTCTTTAACTGCACAATTTGTGAGTACATTCAAGCGATTTTGCAACCGCGAATACGGAACAAACATATGGCAACGCTCATACCACGACCATATTATCCGCACAAAAGAGGATTATGACAAAATATGCAACTACATTGATACTAACGTAATTCAATGGAATAACGACTGTTTTTATAGTAACGAAAGACCGTAGCAAAAAATCGCTACGGTCTTTTTCCATATCAGTCTTTATTTACCAGATTTCTCTTAATCTTATTGGAAGAATTCTTCACAAAGGCTTCTTCTCTTATTTTTATTTTGCTGATTTTCTTGTATGCAGGCAGAACTTTCGTAACTTCCGAAATATCCTTTCTAAGAAGTTCGGCAAAGTCTGCATTGCCCTTTACACTTTCGTGCTCGGGGTCAGCATATACTTCTGCACAGAGTGCATCTTCCGCGCCGTTTTCGTCCTTTACGGAGTAGACAACAACTTCCTTAACGTAATCAATACCCTGGATATAATCTTCGATTTCTTCGGGATATACATTCTTTCCGTTGGAGAGAACTATGATGTTTTTCTTTCTTCCGGTGATTACCAGAAGTCCCTGCTTGTTCATATAACCGTAGTCACCTGTGTTGAACCATCCGTCCTCGGAGAGAACTTCTGCGGTAAGTTCGGGCTCTTTGTAGTAACCTTTCATTACCACATCACCCTTAACACAGATTTCACCGATGCCATCGGAATCGGGATTTTCTATTTTTATTTCAAGACAAGGAAGAACCATACCGACAGTTGATGGGTCGTTACATTCAACTCTGTTTACGCTGACAAGAGGTGAACATTCGGTAATTCCATAGCCATTGAAAAGTATAATGCCTATGCTGTCAAAGAACTTGCCAATTTCCGCTCTTATGGGAGCACCTCCGCAGACAATCTCTTTTAAGTTTCCGCCGAAATTGTCGATTACAGACTTGAAGAGTTTAGAACGGACATCAATACCTACTTTTCTAAGAGCGTTGCTCACAGCAATCATTACTTTAAAAAGTCCTGCTATCTTCTTTTCCTTTAATGTTGCCCATATCTTTTTGTAGAAAAGTTCTGCAAATGCAGGAACCAGATAGATGTATTCGGGCTTGAATGTCTGCAGATTTTTGAGCACGTTCGTGAGTTTGTCGTTTATGCACAAGGTCGCGCGGTGATGGATGGCAACAAGAATACCGGGAACAGCCTCGTAGGTGTGATGATATGGCAGAACAGAAAGGCAGGAACCAAAAATTTTGCTGGCCTGCAAGCCGTAGTAGATACCGCTCTTTAAGTTGTGTTCTGTAAGCATTACACCCTTGGAATTGCCGGTTGTACCCGATGTGTACACAAGCATTTTGAGGTCGTGGGGGTCGCTTCCAGTCTTTTCATAATCGCGGTTGCCTGCTTCGTAGAGTTGCTTACCTTTTTGGAGGAACTTATCGTATGAAAGAAACTCACCCTCATCTTCCTCTCTGTCAAGGCCGATAAAATACTTGATGTTGGGGAATTTATCACGGTTTTCCCTAAAGAAAGTTTCAAACTTCTTGGCATAGAACATAATCTCCGCTTCGCCCCTGTTTGCAACATTGATTATGTCAGATTCGGGAAGTTCCTTGTCTATGGGAAGATACACACCGGAACTTTTGAGGACAGTTACATATATGGTGATCCACTTGAAACTGTTTATGCCGATGTTTGCCACATGTTTATCTGCAAAGCCGAGGTCGCAAAGAGCAGTGCCCAGATACTCTGTGAGGAGTCTGAACTCACTGAAAGTAACCTCTTTTATTTCCTTTTTTTCAATATACTTGTATGCAATCTTGTTTCCGTCTTCCTCGGCGGCAAGATCGAGCATATTGCGTATGTTTTTGAAATTTTTCACATAATACGGTTTGAGTTTGTTGGGATCCATAAAAAAAGCCTCCTCAAAGGATAATTTTTGCAACGAAGTTTCTATCTAATGTCAAACACTATTATACATCAATGCGTGAATTATGTCAATGTGTTATGGTATCTTTTGCCCGTATATTTACAAAATTTTCAAAAAACAGGAAGAACATCAGAACTATAGCGAACATTGTTTTTTGATATATTATCCCGCTAAAAATCGTAAAAATTCCATCCAATCGTTTGTCCGGATGGCACCATAGCCTCACCACTGCTTCGCACAGCACAAGAGAACCGTCCCCTTGTGTTGGAGTGAACAATAACCGTCCACTTGTTTCTCTCAGATAAAGGGTACAAAAAAAGAGCCACGGCATAGCCGTGGACTCTCTTTTTATTATTAAGTCAAAGACTTGAGAAGCGATTAGTCAGCAAGAACATCCGCAAATGTTACATCAACCTTGTCGTTCGCAGAGTAGATATCTACGATTTCGCCGTCGATTGCAACATAGATTACAGGTGTAGCCTGCTTCTGATCAACAGCCTGTGACCAGTATTCTGTGTTATCTGTAGCAAGGTAATCACCAGCAACGATTGTTGTGTTCTTACCATAGTTATCATAGGTGTACTGGAAGGAAGCGGTTGCAATGCTTACTTCAACGAGATCGCTTGCAGATGCAACTTTATCACTCTTTGCTATGTGTGCGGTAACAACTCTGGAACCCTTTGTGGATTCATAGAGGAAACCGGTTGCAAGAACAGCCTTGTCGCCGTATGCTTCAGCAGCATATTTTTCATCCGCTTTATCCTGAATAGCAAAGCCCTTTGCAGTACGCTTAGCAATTACAGCATATTCTGTAACAACACCGTCACCGTCTGCACTGAAGAGGAATACATCACCCTGTTTGAGGTCTTCAAATTTTCCTGTGTAACCAGCAGCGATTTCAGCAGCATCACCAAATGTGAGAACGCCTTCTTCTTCGCCCTGAACATAGGAAACCTTTGTAACTTCTTCGTCTTCAGCCTTACCTGTGGATACCTTAGTTACGATAGCAAAACCTGCTTCTGCCTTGAAGGGGCTCTTGCCGCCTGTTACGATCATTACGCAGTTTTCTTTATCTTCTTTATCTTTGAAGATGTAACCTGTGTATTCGGATTCGTCTACGAGGTAGTTGATATCTGTTACATATACATCGTCAGCCTTAGCCTTGTTGATGTACATAACAGCGATATCTTCTTCAAGAGATTTACCGTCGATTCTCATAGCATCAGCATTGTATTCAGCACCTGCAGAGATAGGAGCAAGATCTCCGTTAGCAGCCTTGATTTCATCAATCAAGCCCTTGGAATCTGTGTCATATTCTACAAATCTGTTAGTAACATCTAATCTTACGTAGTCAAGAACATTAGACTCTGTATCTTCCCAACCATCAATTGTCTTAAGGATAGCAAGAAGGTCTGCTTCTGCATCTTCATCAACATCGTAAACTACAACGCCGTCAGCAGCAGTAAGAACCTTAATCTGCCATGTGTTACCGAAAGCAGCCTTGGAGAGACCTGCTTCAAGGATAAGTGCATAGTTACCCTTTGCAGAG
>JAZNJU010000049.1:0-18213 GCA_045578205.1 Clostridia bacterium
CCGGGATTTCCGCTGCAGGCGCCGTCGGTGAAGATTTGGACAAGTTTCATATTTCTTCTTCCTCGGTGTCATCCTGAGAATTATCTTCGATAACAGATATCATGTATTTATCAATGGTGGGATATACACAAAATACCGTTATAAATCCAAAGAGCGAGTAAAGTATGAGTATAGCAAGTATTACCGCAAGAACCGGTATGATGTATGCAAGTACAAACACACCAAAGCCAAGAATAAGGCAGATTATACTTACAAGAATGTTGCGGGGTGCATTGGATATTGCAAAAAGTACGGCATTTCTGTAAATGTTTTTAAGGGACAGGTCAAATGTTACTATCATTGTGTTAACATAGAACTGTGCCCAGGTAAATACCACCACAAGTGCCAACATCAGTATTGCAAGAAAAGAATTTACATATCCGGAGCCGAACACCTGCTGTGAATAATAAATACTGTGAGCATTTAAAAGCAGATAGTACACAAGAAGAGTAACAACACCGTTTGCAACGCCTTTTTTGTAGTTTGCTTTTGTGTGCTTTATAAAGTCGTGCCAGAGCCAGGCGTGTTCACGTCTCTGGATATTTCTCATTACATAGGTAAAACCCAAAGTGGCAGGAAACGAGATAAAGAGAGACGCAACAATAAGGATGAGTCCGATTAAATCTATAGTTCCCGGTACCCTAAGTGTTATGATTGAGGGACTTAAAAAATCCACTTTGAAGCATATTGCAAGACCTGCCACGAGTGGGAGCATTGCAACAAAATATATCATGTTTATAAGACTTAACTTGGAAAGTTGTCCCCAGAATATTTCAAAAAATTGCCATATACGGAGTTTCTCCGGAGCATCCTTGTCCACGCCGGGACCAGGTTTTGTAAAATACGAATTGAATAAACCCATAAACGTTCCTTTCTGCAGGATATGTACTGCAACCAAAATATTACTAACTATATATTATAACACAAAAATTGTAAAAATCAATTTAATTTAGCAAAAAAAATCAAAGGTTTAGAATTTGTTAATATTTAAGCCAATAAACATTGAGTTTGTTGACTTTTCGGGCAGTAAATGTTATATTGGTTTTATCCTAATAATCGTAAGGTAAAATCAACCACAGGTTGATATATGCTTTACCCAATATTTGTAAATGTCTTTATAGTTGAATGCTTTTTGCCTATAATATTAGCAGAATAGAATGAGCGAGGTAGACACTATGGACATCTTTAATCCGTACACCATTAAAAAAATCAGACAAAGAAAGCATATGACCCAAAAGAAACTCGGGGATTTGCTCGGAATCAGCGACCGCGCTGTTTCAAAGTGGGAGCAGGGACTTTCAAAACCATCGGGACAAAACCTCATAGCATTGTCAAAGATATTTAACGTTCCGGTAGAATGTTTTTTTGAAAATTCAAAAACACCAAAAGAAGAAGTGCCTCTAAAAGGAATGGAATCACTTAAAGAATTATACAAAATCGGCAGAGGTCCTTCAAGTTCACATACAATCGGACCCGAAAAGGCTTGTATGATTTTCAGGGAAAAGACCAAGAAAGCAGACAGATACAAGGCAATTCTGTACGGTTCCCTTGCGAAAACAGGAAAAGGACATTGCACAGATACGGTAATAAAGAAAACATTTTTGCCCTTTGATTGTGAAATCCGGTTTGACCCGGTTTCTACAGATATCGCACACCCAAACACAATGGATCTTATTGCATACAGAGAAAATGTACCGATTGAGAGAAACAGAGTTTTCAGCATAGGCGGTGGCAGCATTGTGTTTGAAAATGATGTCGTCCATACTCCGGGGAGAATATACAAACTGGATAAATTTAGTGATATATCCCAATATTGCGAAGATAGAAACATAAGGTTGTGGCAGTATGCTCTTGAAACGGAAGATAAAGATTTTTTGGACTATATGCACTTCATATGGGATGCTATGAAAACTTCTGTTAAAAACGGATTAACCGATAGCGGATATCTTCCAGGCCCTCTTGGCGTTCAAAAAAAGGCAAAATCCCTCTTTAATAACCAACATGTTGATGAAACGGCTGTAACTAAGGAGAATAGAGTGGTTTGTGCATATGCTTTTGCAGTTGGAGAACAAAACGCATCAGGCGAAAAAATTGTAACCAGTCCGACATGCGGTGCGGCAGGTGTCGTACCGGCAGTTCTGTACTATCATCAGCAAAAAAACAATTTCAGCGACGAAAGTATTGTCCGTTCTCTGATAACAGCAGGACTTGTGGGTAATTTAATAAAAACAAATGCTTCAATATCAGGAGCAGAGTGTGGTTGTCAGGCGGAAATCGGAAGCGCTTGTGCCATGGCTTCTGCCGCTCTTGGTGAACTTTTTGAGTTATCAATCGATAAAATCGAATATGCTGCAGAAATTGCCATTGAGCATCACCTTGGACTTACTTGCGACCCAATTTGCGGTTTGGTACAAATTCCCTGCATTGAAAGAAACGCGGTTGCGGCAATGAGGGCGATAAATGCAGTTAATCTGGCAAGTTTTCTGTGGGACACACGAAAGATTTCTCTGGACAAAGTTATTCAAACCATGAAAGAAACCGGTATTGATATGCACAAAGCATATAAGGAAACATCAGAAGCAGGTCTTGCAAAAATAGATATAAAATAATGTTTTTACAGTATTAAACTATAAAACACAGGAGAATACACATGAAAAATATACTCATAACAGGTGCTTCGGGCGGTATCGGGAAAGCATGTTGCAAAGCATTTCTTGATAAGGGATGCAATGTGGCGGCACTTTACTTCAAAAATGAAGAGGGAGCAAAAGAACTTCGTAAATATGCCGTAAATTCAAAACTGGTAATAATAAAAGCGGACATAACATCTTCGGAAGATGTTAAAACCGCTTTCAAAACAGCCATAGAAGAATTTAGCACTATAGACACGGTGGTAAATTGCGCAGGGATATCATTTTCCGGGGTCATCCAGGATACCTGCGACGATGTGTTGGAGAGGCTAATAGATGTTAACATCAAAGGTACTTTCCGCGTATGCAGAGAAGCGGTAAGCCACATGGTTAAAAACCAAAGAGGAAGCATAATAAACATATCCTCCATGTGGGGAGAGGTTGGTGCTTCCTGCGAAACTGCATATTCCATGACAAAATCGGCGGTTATCGGCCTTACCAAGGCACTTGCCAAGGAAACAGGACCTTCGGGAATAAGGGTAAATTGCATTACACCGGGACTTATAGACACCCCCATGAATTCATCCTACTTAAAAGAAGATTTGGATGCTTTGGTGGAAGAAACTCCGCTTTGCCGCATCGGAAAAGGTGAGGATGTTGCATCTGCCGCAGTATTTCTTGCAAGCGAAAAGGCAGATTTCATAACCGGTCAGATACTTGGCGTCAGCGGGGGATATGTAATATAAATTTTGATTTGTTATCACACGTTTATCACATATAAGGTTTATAATCCTTTAAAAGGAGTGTTCCCCATGTACAAAATACTTGTTGCAGACGATGAAGAAAAAATAAGAGAAGTCATCCGTGAATATGCAGAATTTGAGGGTTTTTGTGTGGATGAAGCCGCGGACGGCATGCAGGCAATCGAAATGTGTAAAAATACACGCTACGATGCTGTGATACTGGATGTTATGATGCCAAAACTCAATGGTTTTTCTGCTTGTAAGGAGATACGCAAAATAGGCAAAACGCCTGTTCTTATGCTTTCGGCAAGAGGTGAGGAGTACGACAAACTTTTCGGTTTCGAGATGGGCATAGACGACTATGTGGTAAAGCCTTTTTCTCCCAAAGAGGTAATGGCGAGAATAAATGTCATAATATCCCGCAACCGCAAAAGCGGAGAATGGGATTCTTCCGTGGAATTTGGCGGTCTTAAAATAAACATGGATGCCAGAGATGTTTTTGTGGACGATATCAAAGCAGAAATGACTCCCAAGGAATATGACCTGCTTTTCTACCTTGTCCGCAACAAAAACATAGGTATGACAAGAGACAAGATTCTCTCGGATGTGTGGGGCTACGATTTTTACGGTGATGACAGAACTGTAGACACCCACATAAAGATGCTTAGAAACAGTCTTGGTAAATACAGAGATTACATAGTAACCCTACGTGGATTGGGCTACAAATTTGAGGCGTGAAAACTATGAAAAAAAGTAGAAAAACCATTACTCTTAAAGCACATCTTTGGCTTTATTTTTGCACTTTTGCAGTTGCAATTATGGTTATTTTGTGGATGCTGCAGATACTTTTTCTCGGGGCTTTCTTCAACTCTATGAAACTCAACGAAATGAAAAATGTAGGCAGGCTCATAGAGCAACAGTACGATTTGAACACAGAGGATTTCTACGACTTTTGGTTCGAGCACTCTTTTCAGTCCGGTATGTTTGCCACTTTGGTAACGGAAGATGGCGAAACTGTGAGAAATTTCAACGCTTTTCCGAAATCAGACGAGCGTTTTCACGCGGATAGGTCATTAAGATCCGAACAATATCGGCCTCGGCATAATGGAGGATACATCGGCGAGCAAAATTTCACCGAATTTATACAAAAGGTTACAAATGCCGAAGGTTCTGTTGCCTATGTTGACGATAGTGCTCAGCGCGGTGCATCTTTTGCGGTATATGGTTCTTACCTTGGTAAAATGGATGATAAAGATGTGTATCTTTTCCTCACAAGTCCCTTGGAGAGAACTGACGCAACCCGAAAGGTTCTTGAAACACAACTTTTGGCAGTGTCTTGCATTTCCATATTACTGGCACTTGTACTTGCATACTTTATTGCCAAGAGTCTTTCCAAACCAATAGAAAACACTACCAAAGGAGCAAGAATGCTTGCTTTGGGAAACTATAATGTTAACTTCCAAAAAGGCGGCTACAAGGAGATAGACGAACTTTCCGATGTGCTTAATCATGCGGCCGGCGAACTTAACAAAACTGAGGAGTTAAGACGAGATTTGATATCAAATGTAAGCCATGAC
This sequence comes from Clostridia bacterium, assembly GCA_045578205.1. GTDB lineage: Bacteria > Bacillota > Clostridia > UMGS1810 > UMGS1810 > RGIG8748. The sequence continues at coordinate 4,990 of JAZNJU010000049.1, forward strand.
TTGCGTACACCTCTCACAATCATAAAATCATATGCTGAACTTATGCGTGATATATCCGGTTCCAATGAGGAAAAAAGATTAAAACACATCAAGGTTATAATAGACGAAGCGAATAATCTCTCTCTTCTTGTAAACGATATGCTTGATTTGTCCAAGATACAGTCCGGCACTGTGGCAATGGACATAAAGCCTTTCAACTTAAGAAGTCTTTTGGAATCCACGGTGGAGAGGTTTGAATTTTTTCGGGAAAATCACGGAATTCAGTTCGAAGTAAAAATTCTTTGTGATACGACGCAAGTTTTGGGCGATGTCAACAGAATAGAACAAGTTGTATACAACCTTGTTGCAAACGCCGTCAACTACACCGGCGACGATAAAAAGGTGGATGTAATTGCACAAGATGCCGGCGAATTTGTGAAGATTAGTGTGATTGACAGCGGATGCGGTATAGACGAGCAGGATTTGGAAATGGTGTGGGACAAATACTACACAACAAGGCAAAAGCATAGGAATGAAACTGCAGGTAGCGGTATAGGTCTTTCCATTGTCAAAAATATACTCCTTACTCACAATGCAGACTTTGGTGCTCATAGTGTAAAGGGCGAGGGGACAACATTTTGGTTCTTGTTAAAGAAAAATTCATAAATTTTCACACAATGAACATAATTTAGCCACACTACATACAATCAATTTTGTTAAACTCCTTTCATGATAAACTGAAAGGAGTTTTTTTATGGAAAAATCCCCGAAAAAAACACGTTCTTTGAAGACAGTTCTTCAAAAGTTTGCAACCAAATTCAAAAAGAGTAAGAAGTTTAGAATCATATCCATAATTCTGGTGCTTCTGATAATAGCAGGCTCCTTTTTTACCTGGTATTTGATTGCCAAAAAATCCGGTGTCAAGTTACAACGGGTATATGCACAGGTTTCAAGAGGAACTGTAACCAACTCTATAGAAGGTACGGGAACAGTGCAGGCAATAAGTCAGTATGAAATAACATCACTTGCAAAAGGCGATGTAATTGCCGATTATTTTGAAGTGGGGGATTACGTAGTAGCGGATCAACTCCTGTACGAAATAGATTCGGCAAGTGTGGATAAAAGCATATCAAGACAACAGAGCAATATAGAAAAAGCAAGAACCAATTACAATGAGGCTCTTGAAAATATGGCTAACCTTAATGTCAAAAGCACAATAAACGGTGTAATAAGCAATATGTATGTGTCCGTTGGCGACACCGTGCAGCAGGGTGCCAAAATAGCGGATGTAGTAAATAAAGATGTTTTAGAGATTACCCTTCCTTTCGGTAAGCAGGATGCACAAAACATCCACGAGGGAGACAGTGCCACGATCACCCTTACCGCGTCTCTCACACCATTGACAGGAACTGTTACAAGGGTTGCCACAGGCGCATATGTCAATTCCTACGGCGTGGAAGTAACAGATGTGGAAATAGAATTTTCAAATCCGGGAACTGTTTTGTCAGGTGAGAGTGCCAGTGCTGTTGTGGGCCAATATGCGTGCTATGATGTAGGCACTGTTAATTACATATCTACCAAGACCATAACTTCCAAAACATCCGGAGAAGTACAGGTTCTTAATAAAGGGAAAGGTGATGCCGTAAGAAGCGGCGAAACAATTGTGCTTTTAGAAAGCACATCGGTTTCCAAAACCAGCAGAGATGCACAACTCTCTCTTCAGGATGCAAATCTTTCTCTTGACGATTTGTATGACAATCTTGAAGATTACAGTATTAAATCTCCCATAGACGGAAAGGTGATACAAAAGAATATCAAAGCGGGAGAAAAACTCGACTCCAACAGTTCTGCGGCTATGGCAATAATAGCAGATTTGTCAAAACTCACTTTTGATATTAACATAGACGAATTGGATATTTCCAAGATTTCTGTGGGTCAGGAAGTCATAATAACAGCAGATGCACTTCCAAACCGTACTTTCGTAGGAAGAGTAAGCAACATAAGTATTGTAGGTTCGGCGTTTCAGGGAGTTACTTCCTATCCGGTAACCGTTGTTATTGACAACACGGAAGAAAGTGATCTTATTCCCGGCATGAATGTATCGGCAAAAATCACGGTTGATTCTGTCGAAAATGTGCTTATGATTCCCGTTTCGGCCATAAATATGGGAAATCTTGTTATAGTAAAAGATGACGGTACATTCAAAGATCCCACCGAGATGATGACAAATCCTATGGGTTCTATGCCCGGTACTGATAGAAAAACCATGGGCAACACAAAACCTGAAGACATGGCAAAACCCGGCGATAATCCGGAACGTCCAAGCAATGTAAAAGATGCCCAATCCCATGACGGTAACAGGCAAATTCCCCAAGGTGTTATGGGAGAACGACCCGGTGGAAAATCTCCGGAAAATTCGCCTTCTGCGGATGCAGACACAAAGCAAAAGGAAACTAAAAACGAAGAAAATAAAATGTCAATTCCAAACAGGGATACTTCCGGCAACAACGACAACAAAGCGGCCGAAAGAATTAAAACAATGATAGAAAATCTGGATGTCCCCGAAGGTTACACCGTTGTTATGGTGCAAACAGGTCTTACAGACGGGGCATATATAGAAATCAAAGAAATTGAGGGTTCTCTTAAGGAAGGAGACCAAATAGTTATTAACGTTATTGCATCTTCCAATGAAAATTCACAACAAGGTCAGATGCCCGGCGGTATGGGTGGTGCTATGCCGGGTGGCATGGGTGGATTCAGAAACGGCGGTATGCCCGGCGGCATGGGCGGCATGGGCGGATTCAGAAGCGGCGGTATGGGTGCTAATCGCCAAGGTGCTATGGGCGGAAGATAACGGAGACAAGATTATGAGTTTAATAGAACTGAAAGATATATACAAAATATATTCCGACGGAGACAGCGAAATACGTGCATTGGATGGTGTTTCTCTGTCTGTATGCCAAGGCGAATTCATAGCCATTGTAGGTTCATCGGGCTCCGGAAAATCCACTTGTATGAACATTATAGGTTGTCTCGACATTCCAACTTCCGGAACTTATATGTTAAACGGCACCGATGTAAGTACCATGGACGAAAAATCACTGGCACATGTAAGGAACAAAGAGATAGGGTTTATATTTCAGCAGTACAATCTGATTCCCAAACTCAAAGTTATAGAAAATGTGGAACTGCCTCTTTTGTACAAAGGAGTTTCCGCCCAGGAACGCAGAAGCCTGGCGCTGGAGTCCTTGGAAAAGGTCGGCCTTGCCGACAGGGCCGACAAGTATCCTGCACAACTTTCTGGAGGTCAGCAACAGAGAGTCTCAATTGCCCGTGCCCTTGCGGGGAACCCTCCGGTGATTCTTGCCGATGAACCCACGGGTGCTCTGGATTCCAAAACCGGACGGGAAGTTCTGGACTTTCTTAAAAAACTCAATTCAGAGGGTACAACAATAGTTTTAATAACTCACGACAACACAATTGCCGATGAAATAAAGCGTGTTGTGAGAATTCATGACGGCAAGATTATTTCCGATGTAACCAAGGAGGAGATGCAATGAATATAAAACAGGCATTTACTCTTGCAGTTAAGAGCCTTATATCAAGCAAGATGCGCTCCTTCCTAACCATGCTCGGCATAATAATAGGTGTTGGCGCAGTAATCATAATAGTGAGTATAGTAAACGGTATGACAAAGGATGTTATAGACAGGTTTGAGAGTATGGGAGCCACAACCATTACCGTTTCTGTAATGGGAAGGGGTGGCAACCGCAGTGTAGATGTGGACGATATGCAGAATCTTGTAAATGACAACCCGGAGTATCTCACATCCATGAGCCCATCTGTTACCGTTGCCGGAGCCACCGCAAAGTATGAACAAAACAATGTTGAACTTGCAAACTGCGTAGGAGTCAATCAGTACTATACCGATATAAAATCTCTCGAAATAACAAACGGAAGAAATATTTGTGAGATTGATTGTACCGAAAGACTAAAAAATTGCGTTGTGGGAACCTATGTGGCAAGAGAACTTTTTGGAAGTTACAACGTAGTGGGAAACACCATAAAAATAAACGGAACAACCTTTAACATTGTGGGAATTCTCAAAGAAACCGCTGATGGCAAACAGGGTGGTGCAGATGATATAGTACTTATTCCATATACTTCTGCTCAGAGACTTTCCGACAGTTTCACAATGGGAAGTTACATTTTTAACGCAAGGTCAAAAGATGTGGCAACCCAAGCCCAGGAATTTATTGATTCGTACCTCATGGGAGTTTTTTCATCTTCCAATGCTTACACAGTCAGCAATATGAGTTCTATGATAGATGAAATCAACGAAATGACATCTTCTATGTCTCTTGTTCTCGCGGGAGTTGCAGGTGTATCCCTATTGGTAGGGGGCATAGGCATTATGAATATTATGCTCGTGTCGGTAACCGAGCGTACAAGAGAAATAGGCATACGAAAATCCCTTGGTGCTACTCCTTGGGATATAATGAGTCAGTTTGTTGTTGAGGCAGTCACAACAAGTTGTCTCGGAGGGGTAATAGGTATATTGCTTGGAATTGTAGGTTCCTATGCAGCGCGATCATTTGGTATGACGACGGTACTTTCAGTTTCTGCCATGCTCATATCATTCACGGTGTCTGCGCTCATAGGTATTGCATTCGGATATTTTCCCGCAAAAAAAGCAGCAGCCTTAAATCCCATAGATGCTTTGCGTTACGATTGACACAGGAGGAATGTATATGAAAAGAAAAATCATAACATTAATACTTTCCGCGGTAATGCTCTTTTGCACATTGAATGTATGTGCAAGTGTAGAGTATTCCGATGAATTTGCTAAAGATGTGCTAAAACACCTGGATATTATGAAAGGTGACGAAAACGGAAATCTGAACCTTGATTCACATCTTACAAGAGCGGAGTTTGCCAAAATTGCCATAAACTCATCAAAGTACAAAAACACCGTTGCTCACGGTGCGATGATATCCGTGTTTCAGGATTGCACATACAAACACTGGGCGGCACCATATGTAAGGGTTGCTGCTACAAATAAGATAGTTACCGGTTATCCCGACGGCACCTTCAAACCCGATAACACCGTATCTTTGGAAGAAGCCGTTACGGTTATGTTGCGACTTTTGGGTTATACAGATGCAGATTTTGGCAACACCTGGCCATATGGGCAGATTAGCCTTGCAAAGGGTATAGGGCTTACCAATAATGTCACAAAAGGTATTGGTGAACCAATAACTCGTTACGATGCACTGAAAATTGTGTATAACACCTTGAATTCAAACGTAAAGGATTCCGATAGGGAGTATTCTTCCGATATAGATGTTGTCCTTCATTCCGATGTAATTGTAATGGCAACAAACAAAGAAGACAGTTCCGTGTCTTACGGAAAGGTGCTTACAAGTGCCGGAACATTCAAATGTGATGACAGTATTTCGGAATTTGTAGGGTTAAAGGGCTCCCTTGCAGTTGGGTCGGGTGGAGAAGTTATTTGTTTCACCCCCGATATTAAAAACGGTCTTTCGGAATATGTTGTGTATTCCGTACTTTCGAATTCAATTGTTGCATATCACAATGGACAGATGACAGAACTCAAGGTAAGTTCCGGCACTCCTGTGTATTCCGGTTCGGAGAAACTCACCTTTGAATCCGCCAGAGCAAAGGTGGAGATAGGTGATGTAATTTATGCCGTTACCGCGGCAAACGGCTCTGTGGATTACCTTACCCTTACCAAGGATTCTTTGGAGGGACCTGATGTTCTGTACAGTTACACAGATAGTTGGTACACCAAATACACCGCCGATACTTCTTCACTCTCTGTCATAAGAAACGGCGAAAAAGTCGGTACAGACAAAGTGAAAACCTACGATGTTCTTTACTATTCACGGGAACTTAACACGGTGTTTGCATATGCCAAGACTGTCACGGGAATCTACGAAAATGCTTTGCCCGGCAAAGACGCACCTACATCCGTTGTGGTTTCGGGTGTACAGTATGAAATTGAGTCTGTGGAAGCATTTCAAAAACTCTCGTCCATAGGAGATTTGAACTATGGTTCGTCTGTAACTCTTCTTCTGGGAAAAAGTGGAAAAATAGCAGATGTTCTTGCATCCGAAAAGGCGGGTGACACGAGTGAAATCGTAGGATACCTTGTGGATACGGGTAAAAAACAATTCGAGAAAGACGGCGAAAATTATACTTCACGTTATGTCAGCATTGTTCTTACCGACGGAAGTCAAACGGAGTATAAAACCGATTACGACTATTCTTCATCCTTGAATTCGATTGTAAAAGTCACCTTCAAAAACAATTTGGCGGTGATTTCCAGAGTGAATACAACATATGTATCTGGCATGGTAGATGCAGACGAAATGAGAATAGGTAGTAATGCTGTTTCAAATGACATTCAGATTTTGGATGTAAACACAACCCGCGCAGACCATAAGGGCACCGCAATATCTACCTATATGGAGCGATTAGACGGTGTGACACTTTCCAATGCGTCGGTACTCTGGTACAAAAAGAATTCTGCCGGAGAAATAGTAAAACTCATTTTGAAAGATGTAACAGGGGACGGCAGTGTTTACGGCATAGTTACGGATTTAACAGAACCTTCTGAAAACAGCCAGTCCACCAATGCGAGTTATACCATAGATTCAAACGGAAGCCAGTTTAAATATTCCGGCGGATTACTTTCGGACATCACATACATAACTCCTGTCAAAATGAATGTTTCCGGTTCGGCTGTTCAAAGTCTGTCTGCGCTTGCACCCATAAGCGGGAAGATAACAAACATAACCTCTTATGCCATTGAAGCAGGAAACACACAATACCTTCTTTCCGATAAAGTAATCGTATATAAGCAACTTTCCTTGAGAAATTATGTGGTTATGACACTTTCTGAATTGATGGAAAACTATGAAGACTATATCATTACTGCCTATACGAATAAAGTTCAAAGGCTGGGCGGAAGAGTAAGAATAATTCTTGTCAGATAAAAAAACAAGGAATGTGAAAAGTATTTTCACATTCCTTGTTTTTTTAATCTTTTCTGAATCTTTATTACAATATGGCCATTGCTTTCTTTTTTGCAAAATGAAGAGTTATCATATTCATTACCGCAACCAGAATCCATGAAATTGGCCAGCACAGATAGAGCATACTGAAAGTTCTGTTGAGCGGGAAGATTGCAAAAACCCAAAGCATTCTGAAACCGCATATTCCAACAAATGAGTTTACAGTTGTAGAGCCTGAGTAACCAAGACCGCGCAGGTAACCTGTGTAGATATCCATAATACCGCTCAGAAAATACGGAAGTCCCGTAACAATCATTCGCATAACTCCAAATTCCATTGCCTCTTTGGAATCTGTTATGTAAATACCCAGAAGTTGTTTGCTGAATAAGGTCATCACAACACTCAAAACGGCACCGCTTACAACCATACACAAAATACAGATTGCAAATGAGCGGTTCATTCGCTTTTTGTTCCTTGCGCCGTAGTTCTGGCTGATTGCAGTTACAGTTGCCTGACGAAAAGAATCTTTCACGGAAAATGCAAAATTTTCTATGTTTGCGGCAGCAGAACTGCCTGCCATTGCCGCAGGACCGAAACTGTTTACCGATGACTGTATTATTGTGTTTGAAAGGCTCATGACAGTGTTCTGAAGTCCGGCAGGAATGCCGATTTTTAATATTGCTTTGAACTCATTGGTGTGTATTTTAAGTTTTGAAGGTTTTAGTTTGTAGTTTCCTCTTGTGGTTAAAAGTGCATATACCACGGCTATTGCAGAAATGTATTTTGAAATTATTGTAGCCAGGGCAACACCCGAAACACCCATATTAAATTTTATTACAAACACGAGGTTTAATCCAACATTGACAATGCCGCTCAAAGAGAGTATGTATAAAGGTCTTTTTGTGTCACCGACAGAACGTATTATTGCGGCGGCGAAATTGTATGCAAGCGTGGCGGGGGTTCCCAGAAAGATAATTCTCATGTAGGTTACAGCACCGTCTAACACAGGACCTTTGGGCGTATCCATCATTATAAGCAGAGGTTTGCAGAGAATAGTACCTATGAAAAGGGCGATAAGTCCCAGTATGAGTGAAAAAAACATGGAAGTGTGAACCACCCTGTGCATACCTTCATCATCGTGGGCACCGAATTTCCGGGAAACAACAACACTTGTTCCCACAGATATTCCCAAAAACAAATTGAGAAGAAGATTTGTAAGTGCTCCTGTTGCACCGACCGATGCCATAGCATTGCTTCCGCTCCATCGGCTTACAACAACCAGATCTGCTGCATTGTAGAAAATCTGAAGTACGCTTGTGAGCATGTAGGGCATGGCAAAACGCAAAATGTTTTTAAGTATCGGACCTTGTGTCATGTCAAGTTCATATTTTGAGGATTTCATTTTTGACCTTCTCTCGACACGAATTTTATAATTCGATTTATGGTATCAAATATGAGTGGCAATGTCAATGGAATAAATACAAGAATATGGAATAATCATCACAAAATTTTAATAGTGCAAAAAACGACTTTGTTTTTGATTGACGGTTTTTTCTTTTTGTAGTATAATTAAGCAACTGCTTAAGCAGTTGCGTTAGTATCTGAACTCGCCAAAAACAAGTAAAATAGCCGTTTTTCTTCGTTGTCGGTCTTGAAATACGTCAGTATTCCTGCGACCTGTCGCCTCGAAAAACAAACAATTTTATCTTGTTTTTGGTTCAAAGAATTTTCGGTGCTGTGTTTTTGCGGCAATGCGAGGCAAAAACGCAGTAAATGCTGACGCATTTGCGAGTATTTTAACGACGCAGTAGCGTAAAAACACGCACCCAAAACGGGTTCGGATACTGACGCAACTGCTTAACCAAAGGAGAAATCATATGAAAGTCATAATAGCCGAAAAGCCCAGTCTGGCTTCCAATATAGCAAATTCAATAGGTAATATGAAACGCCGTGACGGGTTTTATGAGGGCGGAGAATACATAGTAACATGGGTATTCGGTCACCTTTTTTCTCTTTGCGATGTGGAAAAATACACAGGCGGAGAAGAAAACGGCAAGTGGACCATGCAGGGGCTTCCGTGTTTTCCCAAGGAGTTTTTGTTTGAACTTCGGAAAGATAAGGACAAAAAGGTTGATGCAGGTGTTCAGAAACAATTTGACATCATAACTTCTCTTTGCAACCGTGACGATGTTGACACAATAATAAACGCAGGCGATGCTGACCGCGAGGGAGAAATCATCATAAGACTTTGCGTGCGGTATGCACTAAAGACTCCCAAGGCGCAAAAGAGACTGTGGCTTCCCGACCAGACGAAAGAGACCATTCTTGAGGCTCTGTCCGTTATGGAGGATGACAGCAAATACGACAACCTTGCAAACGAAGGACTTGCAAGAACATACATGGACTGGCTGTACGGAATAAACTTAACAAGATATGCCACACTCAAAATCGGCAGTCTCATGCGAATAGGCAGGGTTATTGTTCCTATTGTAAAAGCCATATACGACAGGGACCTTGCAATACGCAATTTCCAAAAAGACATATACTACGCACTTGTGAGTAAAACAGAGATAGACGGTATTGAACTGGAACTTACGAGCAAGCACAAATTTGAAAAAAATGATTTGTCAAGAGCACAGCGCTCCTGCGATGTGCTGAATGCCAATCCCGGAATTGTAACCGATGTAAAGTCAAAAAAGGACACGGTATCTCCCGGCAAACTTTATTCTCTTTCAAAACTTCAGAATGTACTTGGCAAGAAGTACAAGATGTCTATGGACGAAAGTTTGAAAGTGGTTCAGGATTTGTACGAAAAAGGCTATCTTACATACCCGAGAACAAATTCGGAGTATCTTGCAACTGCAGAAAAAGGCAAAGTTAAAGAAGTTATTAAACTTGTGTCGGATTTGGGATATCCCGTTGAATTCAAAGATAAGAAGACTATATTCGACGACTCCAAGATAGAATCTCACAGTGCCCTTACTCCCACGAGGAAAATTCCGAATAAAGATGCACTTACAGAAAGTGAAAGAACTGTGTACACAATGGTACTCAGGCGTTTTGTTGCCGTGTTCTGCAGTGAGGAGTGCAAAGCGCTGAAGACGGAAATTACCATAGATGCTTCCGGCAAAGAGCAATATGTGGTAAAGGGTATGGTTATGGAAGAAGCAGGATGGACAAGGTATGACGATTACACAAAAAAGGACAAAATGCTTCCGCCCCTCAAAAAAGGTGATGAGGTAATCTTGAATTTTGTTCCTACAGAAAAAGAAACATCCCCTCCGAAACATTACACCATAGAAACACTCAATAACTATCTTAAAAATCCTTTCCGTGAGGACAAGGCAAACGCAGACTCCGATGACGACTCACAGGAATACAAGGCGATTTTTGAGGGTCTTGAACTGGGTACCGAAGCAACCCGTACGGGTATTATTGGCAACGCTCAAAAGAGCAGATATATAGAACTGAAAAAGGATGTGTATTACATTCTGCCTGACGGTGAAAAACTCATAGAATCCATTGCAAGACTTAATATTTCCATGGATAAATACAAAACCGCAACACTGGGTAAAGCACTAAAAAGCGTTTACAGAGGCGATATGACGGTAGATGACAGTCTGGAACTTGCGAAAAAAGAAATTCTGGAGGTTTTCCATTCCGTAAAACCCGATAGCGATGACGGATTTGTCGGAGACAAAATTGCTCCGTGTCCTCTTTGCGGAGGGGAGATTGTACGCTCTTGGCTTGGCTACAGTTGTACAGGCTACAAAGAAAACAACTGCAGATTTGTTTTAAAGAATGTTATTTGCTCCAGAGTTATCCCCAAAAATGCTGTGGAGGTTCTCCTGCGTGAGGGTAAAACTTCCAAACTGGACGGCTTCGTGTCGCAAAAAACAGGAAAGACTTTTTCGGCATCTTTGAAACTTGACGGAGAAAGGGCAGTTTTTGATTTTAATAATTGACATAAGAGGCAAATTGTGGTAATATAGTTATTGAAATAAGATTATCCAATGTTACACATTATATGGAGATGATTACCGTGACCGACAACAAAAAACTTCGTGTTCAGACTCTTGGTGAAGAAATTGCAAATGCCGTATCCCATGGGGTGGGAACTTTGCTTGCTATTGCCGCTTGTGTAATAGTCATAGTAAAATCTGCATTCACAAGCACCGCCATAGGCGTAGTCAGCGCTTGTATCTACGGAGCATCGCTTATTTTGCTCTACACTTTTTCATCGCTGTACCATTCACTTGTAAATGTCAAAGCAAAGTCAGTTTTCAGGGTGTTTGACCATTGCTCCATATTTTTTCTCATACTGGGCACATACACACCCATTTGCCTGACCATGATCAAGGGTGCTATGGGTTGGACACTTTTCGGTATCAATACATTCTGCACCGTTGTGGGGATTGTTTTCAATTCCATAAGTCTTAAGAAATTTGCAAAACCCTCTCTGGTGTTGTATATACTCATGGGGTGGTCTGTTCTTATAAGCATAAAACGTGTTATAGAGATCACACCTTTCACGGGATTGGTTTTTCTTGTTATAGGCGGTCTGTGCTATACCATAGGAATAATCTTCTACAAACTCAAAAGTGTTAAATATATGCACTTTATCTGGCATCTTTTTGTGCTGGCAGGAAGCATAATGCACTATTTCTTTATCCTCTTTTACTGTTACAAATAAGGTGATTATATGTACTATGTTTATGTTTTGCGCTGCAGTGACAACTCCCTCTACACGGGAATAACCTCGGATTTTAAAAAGCGGTTTGAAACTCATGCAAACAAGGAAAATGCTGCCGCAAAATACACCAAATCCCACAATGTAACCGGAGTGGAGGCAATATGGACCTGCACACAAAAGGGTGATGCCCTAAGATTGGAAGCACGTATAAAGAAACTAAAAAAAATAAAGAAAGAAGAACTTATAAAAAATCCTTGTACAGTAAATCAATTAGGATTACAATGTGAATATGAAATATGCAAAAAGGGTTTGTAAAAAAGCGTTTGAATTTTTTACATTCCCTTTTTGTTGATTTTGTTTAAATTTGGGTATATAATTATTGTTGGCAGGTGAAACAGACAATGAAATTTTTAAAACCTTTATTCAGCAGGACATTTCTTGGAATTTTGTTCCTTATCATACAGTTGGTTTTACTCATACTTCCGATGCTTGGGGTATATGAAAGAAGCGTATATACTCATTTTTTCATAACCATGATGTCTCTTGTTGTTATAATATTTGAAATCAACCGAGAGACGGATTCGGGTTTCAAACTCATATGGATAGCAATGATAGCCATTTTTCCGATATTCGGTGTGTTTTTGTATGTGTATGTCCATTCCGATGCCATTGGATTCTACATCAAAAAGCGTTTCGGAAGACAGAACATAAGAACTTCAAAAATATCTTATTATATCGGCGAAAATTCTGAAAATGCACAGAAAGATGCAGGAGAAGAATACGGGATTATTTCCTATCTTCTCACCAAAGCATATGCACCTTGTTTCAAAGGACGAAACACGGAATATTTCTCCTTGGGGCAAGATATGTACGCAAGTCTTCTTAAGGATATAGAAAACGCAAAAGAATACATTTTCCTTGAATTTTTCATCATAAACGAAAGCGATTTCATGTGGAAAAATATCTATTCCCGTCTGCTTCAAAAGGTGAGGGAGGGAGTGGAAGTCCGTCTTATATACGATGCAATGGGTTCTCTTTCTCTTGTGAGCAGAAATTTTGACAAAAAACTCACAAGCGAGGGGATAAAATGCCTGCAGTTTTCTCCCGTTAAACCTTTCATATCTACCTATCACAACAACCGCAACCACAGGAAGATGGTAATAATAGACGGCAAGTATGCCTACACGGGCGGTATAAACATTGCCGATGAATATATAAACCGTAAAGTGCGATTCGGTCATTGGAAAGACACAGCGGTACGCATTGAGGGAGAGGGAGTCAAAGGATTTCTCCTTATGTATTTCAAAATCTGGGATTTTCTTTGTAAAACCAAGGGCCAAAACGAGCAATACTTTACACTTACACCGCCAATGGAGATACAAAGCGGTTATGTTGTTCCTTTCGACGACAGTCCCGTGGACGATGAATATGTCACAAGAAATCTATATCTGCACATAATAAATTCAGCAAAAGATTATGTGTATATAAATACCCCGTATCTTATTTTGGACGATC
>JAZNJU010000050.1:0-20531 GCA_045578205.1 Clostridia bacterium
TTTGAGGAAACCGTTTATAAGGACATTGCATACGGTCCATCTAATATGGGGTTGTCAGAAGATGAAATCAAAAGGCGTGTCTTCGAGGCTGCTGACTTTGTCGGTATATCCGGAGAATTGATGAACAAATCGCCTTTTGAACTTTCGGGAGGGCAGAAGAGAAGAGTCGCCATTGCAGGAATTCTGGCAATGGACCCATCTGTCCTTATATTGGATGAACCCACGGCAGGGCTTGATCCCGTGGGAAGAAATGATATTATTTCCAGGCTGAAAAAACTTCATAAAGAAAAAGGTACAACCATAATAATTGTTTCTCACTCAATGGAAGATATTGCAGATACAGTCGAGAAGGTTATGGTTATGTCCCGTGGTTCTCTTGTGCTGTACGATACGTGCGCCAAGGTATTTGCACGCGCTGAACTTCTTACAAGCATCGGATTGGACCGACCGCAGATATGTTCGGTAATTGACTTTCTCCGTGATAGGGGATATGAGGTGCCCGAAGACATTTACAACGTTGAAAAGATTGCAGATATTGTGTACGATATAATAGAGGGAGCAAAAAATGCTTAAAGATATTACATTGGGTCAGTTTTTTCCTACAAACTCTGTAATACATAGACTTGATCCGCGAATCAAAATTATATCTGAAATTATTTTTATAGTTGCAGTTTTTTTGTGCAAAAATCTGCTTTCTTTTAGTGTGGCAATTTTGTTTTGCTTACTTCTCATTCTTATCTCCAAAATCAAATTCAGCGTTGTGTTCAAAGCCCTAAAACCTGTTGCATTTTTGATTTTATTCACAGCAATAATCAATCTGTTTCTGACTTCAGGCGATACCTACATTTTCAAATGGGGTGCTATTTCAATATCGCACAAAGGGCTTTTATCTGCCGTGACTATGGCGCTCAGAATCACACTGCTTGTTTTATACACATCACTGCTTACTTTTACAACCTCTCCGATACTTCTTACCGACGGTATTGAAAGTTTACTTAAACCATTTTCAAAAATCGGACTGCCATCTCATGAACTTGCTATGATGATGACTATTGCACTGCGTTTCATACCTACACTTTTGGAAGAAACCGACAAAATAATTATGGCTCAAAAATCCCGTGGTGCAGATTTTGAAAGTGGAAATATCATGAAACGTGCAAAATCTCTCGTACCAATACTGGTTCCTCTTTTCATTAATTCATTTAAAAGAGCAGATGAACTGGCAACAGCAATGGAGTGCAGATGTTACAGGGGAGGGGAGAACAGAACCCGTCTCAAAGAACTTAAGTACACAAAAAAGGATGTTTTTGCATTTCTTATTGCAATTTTTGTGACGGTAGGCATTATTCTTTTTGGGGTTTTATAGGACATGAACACAAGAAATCTACTATTAAAAATACAATACGACGGTACTAAATATCACGGTTACCAAATCCAACCGGAAGTTATCACTGTTCAAAAAGTTCTTGAGGACAATCTTTCCAGAATAACAGGGGAAGATATACAGATAAACGGCTGTTCCCGTACAGATGCAGGTGTGCATGCTGTAGAATACTGTTGTTCATTTTCAACCGATTTTCCGATTCCGGCTGACAGACTTCCTGTTGTTTTGAATAACAAACTACCCATCGATATAAAGGCTCTTGAGTGTTTTGAAGTTTCTCATGACTTCCATGCAAGGTTTGACACAAAATCTAAAACCTATCGCTATGTTATTAACACTGACCCAAATCCCGATGTGTTCACCCGCAATTATGAATGGCAGATTAAAAAAAACCTGGATACAAAAGCAATGTCGGAAGCATGCGCTTATTTTGTTGGCGAAAAGGATTTTTCATCATTTATGTCTTCTGGTAACGATGTTACATCTGCCGTAAGACACGTGTATTCTCTGGAAATAAAAGAAAACAAGAATATAATTGAAATATATATAAATGCCAACGGATACTTGTACAACATGGTTCGGATAATTACCGGTACACTGGTTGATGTGGGTTCGGGTAAATACGGTCCGCAAAAAGTCAAGGAAATCATTGAGCAAAAAAACAGAAATTTTGCAGGGCCAACTGCGCCACCGCAAGGATTATATCTTTATAAAGTTGAGTATTAGGAGTGTTTTAAGTGAAAAAAGATACCAAATCCACCTCCGAGGACAACAAAATCCTGGAGTTCCCATGGAAAAAAGATAACAAAAAAGCACGTTCATATCGCGGTGTAATTCTTTTTGTTATATTAGTTGTTGCAATCTGGGTATGTCTGTTTTCGGGAGACAGCAGTTTTAATTATACAAACACCGTAAATGTTGAGCCTATTGCTTTATCCACCGCAAACAACTATGATTTTACATCCTACAAAGGCGGATATATACTTGCAAAAGACGGAAAAATATCCTGCTACAATACAAATCAGCAACTGCAGTGGGAGACAACTTCTTCCAAAACTTCGCCAACAATTAAAGTGAATGAAAATTATGCGCTTGTTTACTATAACTCGGATAATCTTGCTGTTGTTACAAATGGTGAAAAAACACGCAAAATCAAAACGAGCGGAAATGTTTTGTACGGTTATGTTAATACAAACGGAAGTTGTGTTCTTCTTTTGAAAGAATCCGGACTTAAGAATAAGATTGTGGTTTATAACAAAAACGGCGAAATCATATATTACAGAGACAACCCCGACAAGCACATAACTTATGCGCTTTTGTCCGATGATAACAAAACACTTATAACTTCGGAACTAATAACATCCGGAGACAGCATATCGACTGAACTTGTAGTTACAAATGTCAATAAAAACGAAGTTAAATCCACTATAAAATTTGAAAACGAAATACCCGGCGGATATTTCCTTACTGACAAAAGAAGAATGGCAGTTATTTTTGAAAGCAGCATGAAATCCTTTGATCTCGACGGAAAACTCAAGTGGGAAACCAAATTTGAAAATAAAAGTGCATTCAGATTTTCGTATGATGGCGGTATTTTTGCTTTTGTCTTTAATGACGATGATTCTGCAAATACCGGTTCTGAAGCAGTATTTTATAATAGAAAAGGAAAGAAAATAGGCAGTTATAAGACAGATCAGAAGATTCGGGGAATAGATATATTCGATAAGACCGTTCTGATGACTATGGACCGTCAGTTAATAATGGTCAATACAAAGGGAAAGCATATTTCAACCTCCGATGTTACCTACGATATGAAAAACAGTTTTCTTATGGGAACAAAAAAATGCGCACTCATAATTTCTAATTCCCGTGATGCCCGATTGGTTCCTCTGGCAAAATAATCAAAGGGGTGATAGAATGATTTTGGATTTTTCTTTAATTCTTGTGTTTATTCTGTCTATACTAATTGGCTACAGAAAAGGATTCACACAAATGCTCATTTCTTGCATTGTTTTCCTGTTTTCAATCTTTATTGTCTGGGCTATTTCCGGATATTTAAGTGAACTTGTCATTAACTCGGATTTTGGTGAAAACATATTGTTGAAAACAAAAGAGGGCATATCTAAAACTCTGGAATCTTCCGATAAATTTGTTATGCAGAACTTACCGTTCCAAACAAACATATCCATGGACAATATTAGTAAAACTTCGGAACAACTTACCAGAAATGCGCTCAAAGCATTGTTGGCAATTCCGCTTACGGCGATTTCGTTTTTCTTGATGACAGTTATGGTATCATTTGCACGTAAAATCGCCAGAAACACCGCAAAACTCCCGATAGTAGGTCATTTGGACTCTGTTCTTGGGTTATTTTTTGGTTTGCTTAGCGGTACGGTTCTTGTAGGATTTATTTATTTTGTGTTAATTCAAATACAGTTTTTACCGTCATTTGGCGGTTTGAAACAACAGATTGACACCTCGTATATTGTAATATTAATCAGTGACATTTTTGTTTAAAAAATTAAGGAGTTTTCAAAATGATATATACTTTACTGGCAGAAGGTTTTGAAGAAATTGAAGCATTGACTGTTGTTGATATTTTAAGGAGGGCGGAACTTAGTGTAAAAACTGTTTCAATAACAGATAACACCGAGGTTTGCGGTGCTCACGGTATTAAAGTTATAGCGGATGAAACAATTTGCAACACAGACAATGATTTTGATTTAATTTATATACCGGGCGGCTATCCCGGATATGTAAATTTGGAATCGAGTTCCAAGGTAACAGAACTTATAAAAAATGCGTATAACTCAAAGAAAATCGTTGCTGCTATATGTGCCGCGCCTTCCATATTAGGAAAACTTGGACTTTTAAAAGGAAAAACCGCTTGTTGTTTTCCGTCATTTGAAGAATACTTATTGGGAGCAGATGTCAGTTTTGACGACGTTTGCACAGATGGCAATATCATCACTTCAAGAGGCGCAGGAACTGCGCACTCTCTTGGTTTTAAAATTGTGGAATACTTCAAAGGAAAAGAATGTGCAGATAAACTAAAGTCTGCAATGCTCTATAAATAATTATGGATAAAAACACTCTGAGAAAAACAATTATATCACAAAGATTGTCACTTTCCAAAGAGAAAGTTGATGAGTTATCAAAAAATATTGCGAATAATATCAAAAACACTAACATTCTCGATTATAACAACATCCTTTTATACAGCGATTTTAAAAATGAAGTACAAACATTCGAAATAATTTCATATTTAAAAAATGCAAAAAAGAATTTGTATCTTCCCAGGTGCAATACCGATTTATTGACCATGGAAGCCGTGCCGATAGGAGATGGGAAATTTACCTTAAATAAGTACGGCATACAAGAACCGCCGGATAAGAGCAAAACTGAACCGGAATTGGACTGTGCAATCGTACCGGGAGTTGTATTTGATATAAATGGAAACCGCATCGGATTTGGTGCCGGTTATTACGATAAGTTTTTTGCTTTGCACGATTCCGTATTAAAGATAGGTTTGTGCTATGAATTTCAACTGATAAATAAAATTCATTCAGAAAGTCACGATATAAAGATGGATATAATTGTTACCGAAAAACGAATAATTCACACAAAGTAGGATATATTGAAAACGAGAGTTTATTTCGCAAAATAAAAATTTTGCGAAATGGAGGAGGGATAAAATGCTCAAAAAAAACAGCACTGATAAATACTCTGATGTGCCGCAAATACTGAGAAATTACCTAAATTTCATGATTGTTATCAAAGGTAAATCCCCCAATACCGTCCGCGAATACTATTATGATCTCAGAATGTTTTTTCGTTATGTTGAAGCATGCTATCAAGGAATTCCTTTAAGTGAAATTAATTCTGTTGTTTTAGATGAATTTGACGAGAGAATTTTAAATAGCATTACACTCAATGATTTGTATGAATTTATGGCATACGTCAACAATGTACATTCTGCAAACGATAACTACCGCGCACGCAAAGTTGCGAGCCTGAAATCCTTTTTTAATTATCTGCATACAAAAATTAATTTTATCGAAAACAATCCCGCGTCTAATCTGGATTCACCCAAAATCAAGAAGCGTATGCCTCGCTATCTTACCTATGAAGAAAGTCTGGACTTTTTAAGATGTATTGACGGTAAATTTCAAGCGCGTGATTTAGCAATCTTTTCTATATTTTTAAATTGCGGTTTGCGATTATCTGAGTTAGTTGGGATTAACTTGCGTAATATAAACCTGGAAAAACGCACTTTAAGGGTTATCGGTAAAGGCAACAAAGAACGTATGGTATATCTTAATGACCTGTGTGTAGATGCAATAAACAACTATCTGGAAGTCCGTCCCGAAGTTACAGTACAGGCCGATATGGATGCTCTTTTCATAAGTTCCCGAGGCGGTCGAATCAGTAATCGCATGGTGGAACTTCTTGCAAAAAAATACTTTGAAAAAGCCGGTTTGGATTATGAGTTATATTCTCCCCACAAACTGCGCCACACTGCAGCAACTCTTATGTATCGCGAAGGAAATGTGGATATAAGAACCCTACAGGAGTTGCTTGGCCATACTTCGCTTGCTACAACACAGATTTACACGCACATTAGAAATGAAGATTTGCGTGATGCCGCAAACAGCAATCCTCTGGCATCTTTCAAACCAAAACCCGACGAAGACTAAAAAAAGTGCCCGTATAGACGAGCACTTTTCTTATTATTCATCAAGTTTTAAAACAGACATGAATGCTTCCTGAGGAACTTCCACATTTCCTACCTGGCGCATTCTCTTTTTACCTTCTTTTTGTTTTTCAAGCAACTTTTTCTTTCTTGTTATGTCGCCGCCGTAACATTTAGCAAGGACATCTTTTCTCATTGCTTTAACTGTTTCTCTGGCAATGATTTTATTGCCTATAGCAGCCTGAATTGGTATTTCAAAAAGTTGTCTGGGTATAGTTTCTTTTAATTTTTCGGCTATTCGCCTGCCTCGGGGATATGCTTTGCTTTCGTGTACAATAAAGGATAATGCGTCGACCATCTCGCCGTTTAAAAGCATATCCAATTTGACAAGTTCGGATTTTGAATACCCCTTGAGGTCATAATCAAACGAAGCATAACCCTTTGTGCGTGATTTTAATGCGTCAAAGAAATCGTATATAATTTCATTGAGCGGCAAATCATAGTGGAGTATTACTCTTGTATCGTCCATGTACTGCATATTTTTGTACACACCGCGTCGCTCCTGGCACAACTCCATAATGTTTCCTACAAATTGTGTGGGAAGCATAATATCGGCATTGACCATAGGTTCTTCCATATGTTCGATTTCTGACATGGGCGGAAGATTCGTCGGATTGGAAATGTCTATTACCTCACCGTTTGTCTTATAGACTTTATACACAACGCTGGGCGCGGTGGTTACCAAATCCAGATTGTATTCTCTTTCTAATCTTTCCTGGATAATTTCCATGTGGAGCAAACCGAGAAAACCGCATCTGAAACCAAAGCCGAGAGCAACTGAAGTTTCGGGTTCATACGAAAGTGCAGCATCATTTAACTGCAACTTTTCCAGTGCATCCCTAAGATCGCCGTATTTCGCACCGTCAGCAGGGTAAATACCCGAAAAGACCATGGGGTTTACTTTTTTATAACCGGGCAGAGGTTCTGCTGCAGGTTTGTCGGCAGAAGTAACCGTATCCCCTACTCTCGCGTCGGAAACAGTTTTGATGGAGGCTGCAATATATCCAACCTCACCCGCTTTCAGCGATGATGCCGGTATTGTGCCCAATGGCGAGAGATATCCGGTTTCAACTACATCAAAAGTTTTGTCTGTAGACATAAATTTGATAGTGTCTCCGGTTTTAATTTCACCGTCCATAACACGAACATAGACAATAACGCCTTTGTATGCGTCATAATATGAGTCAAATATAAGTGCTTTAAACGGCTCTTGGGAATCTCCGGACGGAGGGGGAACGAGTTCGACTATCTTTTCCAACACATCTTCAATTCCAATTCCCTGTTTTGCGGATATAAGAGGCGCATCTTGTGCATCAATACCTATTATATCTTCGATTTCATTTTTAACAAAATCCGGTCTGGCACTTGGTAAATCTATTTTGTTTATAACGGGAACTATCTCCAGGTCATTATCTACCGCGAGATAAGTATTTGCAAGAGTTTGCGCCTCGATACCCTGAGAAGCATCCACAACAAGTATTGCACCCTCACAAGCAGCCAAACTTCGCGAAACCTCATAATTGAAGTCAACATGTCCCGGCGTGTCTATAAGGTTGAATATGTATTCCTCACCATTTTTGGCATTGTAGACAAGTTTAACAGCGCGCGCCTTGATTGTTATTCCTTTTTCTTTTTCAAGATCCATATTATCCAGTATCTGATCCTGCATTTCTCTTTGGGTAAGAACTCCCGTTTTTTCGAGCATACGGTCAGCAAGGGTCGATTTTCCGTGGTCAATATGGGCTATTATACAAAAATTTCTGATATGTTCTTGTCTTTTTGACATGTATGTCTTTCTCCTTTTAGATGCCATCTGGTTTAGTAAAGTTTTGAACACATTATATCATATTTTTTCCGTTGTTTCAATAAAAAATCAAAAAACAATTGAAAAAGTCGCAGAAATAACTCCTGCGACTTTTTCAATCTCTGTAGTGTTTTGCGGGAACTTTTTCTTTAAAGAGCATACCGATAGACCATAAACCGCATATTCCGACCAGAGTATAAACAATTCTGGATAATAAGGCGCCCTGCCCACCGAAAATAAATGCTACCAAATCAAAACCGAAAACTCCCACAAGCAACCAGTTGATAGCGCCGATTATTACCACAGTTAACGCTGTATTATCTAACATCTTGATTCTCCCCTTTCATTTTGTTGTGCTCGCTAAGAGACAATTATATTCTTTTCTCAATGTACTGAAAAAATACATTTTGTATTATTTTTTTGTTTTGTTAATTAATAGTAAATAATGTATTATTTTTCTTGCCAAACAAGACAACAAGTGATATAATAAACTGATAATAATATGTTTACTGGGAGGCAGGCAATGTCTGTTAAAAATACAGGAGCGAGATGCTTTTTCATAACAATTTTAATAATGTTATCTGTTTTTGCATCAAAATACAGTTCATTACTTTTTGTTGTTTCACTGTTTCTTGTTCCGGCGCTTAATTCACATATAACTTGTAAATGCTCTTTTGTTACTGCTGTGTATGCAGACATATCCGCAATCATATTTGGTATTGTTTCCTCGTTGATTTCGGATACGTTTTCGTATTTTGATCTGATGACCTACCTTTACATTATAATCCCGGGAATTATAATAGGCCTTTCATTCAGAAACAAAAAGTCTTTCAAGGATATAATGATATATTCACTTGCGTTTGATTTTCTTATGCTGATTGGAATACTTGCCATTGTGAAATTTGGCTTCGGATTCAACCTGACAAAAGAAATACAGAACACCATCGTGGCTTTGTATGATGAATATATAGATATATTCAAAGCCTTGTATCCGGCTTCTGCCAAAGAACTGGACAACGTACGGAATACACTTTTTGAAGCCATGTATATTGGCATACCGGGTATAGTTCCGTTTGTGGCTTCGGTGCTGTTTATGTTCACTTTCCTTTTAAAATACGCAATGTGTAAGATTGCGTGTATGAAACAACTTATAACATCGGGTAACTTTGCAGACGGTTTTGATACTTTCCGTCCGGGTATTGTAACAAACATATCCATGCTAATCTTTTTGTTTTTCTCGTTTTTCGGTGACTCGATATTTTTTTCACTGATGTGTGCAAACTGTGTTCTTTTCATACTAATGCTGTATTTTGTGGGAGCACTGTCATTTATAGAATATAAACTCAAGGCAAGCATCTTCTACCCCCTACGAAGATTCGCCATACTTGTTGCCATACTTGTTGTTACTTTTATCCTCACACTTCAGGCACCGATAGTAAATTTTCTTTACATCTTCATACTGATTGGTATAACAGACAGTCTTTTTGACTTCAGAAAATTAAAAAACAAAAAAGGTGAAGCCGATGAAAAATAAAAGATTTTTTTCAAATGTTTTTAATACTACCGGATATTATGTGTGGCTGATTGTTTTAAGCAGTGCCGTTATCTCCATGTATGATATCAAAGCGGGAATTATTATGTTTTCCGTGGCGGTTTTGTGCTTTACCCTAAGTCTCATAACAAGTTCTGCCTACCGAAAAGGTATCCGTTCTTTTCTTGGAGAACTTACCGACAACATGAACGGAGAAATAAAGGGTATTCTCGGTGGTAGTTTAATCCCGCTGGTCATAATCCGTCACGACGGTGTTATTTTGTGGTCCAACAAGGGTTTTGAATCTATTGCAGGAAGCAAATCCGTTAAGAAAATGCACATCACCGAATTAATACCCGATTTTAATCTTTCGGATTGTCTTAACACGGATACAGGCAAATATTATCACATAGAACACAACGGAAGAAATTTCAACATTGAAATTGCGTCAAACAGTACCGACAGCGAAAAGTACTATGCGCTCCATTTTAAAGATTATACCGAGTACACTGCACTCAAGAAAAAATATAACAGTGAGAAATTCATATGTGCAATTATTGTCGTCGATAATTATGACGATATGATGCTCGATGTTTCCAACTCTGACAAGCCAAAAGTTTCTGCAGCCATTGAGGAATGCCTGAGTCTGTGGGCACAGAACGTTAATGGTATTTTGAAAAAACTCGAGAAAGACAGATTTATGTTTTATTTTTCAAACAGAGGTCTGGAAACTTTTGTGGAACAAAGATTTGATATTTTGGAAAAAATCCGTGAGATTTCTGTGGGTAACAAATTTCCGCCAACACTTAGTATCGGTGTGGGATGCAACGGCGAAAATATGCTTCAGTGTGAAACATACGCATACAATGCACTGGACATGGCTCTCGGACGCGGCGGCGATCAGGCCATAGTTAAACAAGATGAAAAATACAGTTTCTTTGGAGGCAAAGCCCAGGAAACAGAAAAGCGAACCAAGGTAAAAGCACGTGTTGTAGCAGAAGCCATCCGGAGACTTGTTCTGGAGAATGACGAAATTATTATTATGAGTCACAAGTATGCTGATTGTGATTCTTTCGGTTCGGCAATCGGTTTGTACCGTGCAATCAGAACAATGGGCAAATCCTGCAAAATTGTCATGGAAAACTATAACAACACAGTTAGGAAAATGCTATCTTCGTTCACAGAATCCGAATATGACGATTTGTTTATCAACAAAGCATATGCCAACGAGATAATAAACAAGGATTCTCTTCTTTTTGTTGTAGATACTCACAGTAATAATATGGTTGAAGCCCCCTCTCTTCTTGATGTCTCAAAAAAAATCATAATTATAGACCACCACAGAAGAAATGCAGACTTTATCCAAAATCCCATTATCTCTTATCATGAACCGTATGCCTCATCTGCATCGGAATTGGTTACTGAAATCATTCAGTATATGGGTGAGAAAATCAAACTCAGTAAGAAAGAAGCCGAGGCTCTTTATTCGGGAATTTATCTGGATACCAAAAATTTCACATACAAAACGGGTGTCAGAACTTTTGAGGCCGCTTCCTATCTGAAGAAACTCGGTGCTGATACAATCAACATTAAAAAACTATTCCAGATTGACATCAGTACATTTACCAAAAAATGGTCCGTTATGGAATCTGCCACAACATACAAACACACAATAGCAATTTCAAAATGTGTAAAAAATGATGTTGATATGCAAACTATTGTTGCCCAGGCCGCAGATGAACTTCTCAGTATATCCGACATTCTGTGTTCTTTTGTTTTGTGTGATATGGGTGACTCCATCATTATAAGTGCCCGTTCGCTCGGAAACTATAACATACAAATAATTATGGAAAAACTGGGCGGAGGCGGACATCTTACAAGCGCTGCGACCAGATTGACAGGCGTTGATCTGGATACAGCCGAAAAGATGCTTAAAGGCGCTATTGATGAATACTTTGCAGAAAATAAATTTTAATTATAAGGAGAAAAACTAATGGAAGTTATCTTTATCAAAGATTTAAAGGGACAAGGCAAAACCGGAGAAAAGAAAAACATAAGCGACGGCTATGCCAGAAACTTTTTGATTCCCAAGGGTTACGCTGTTGAGGCTAACGCATCCAATCTTAATAACCTCAAGGGAAAGCAGGATTCCGAAGCATTTAAGAAGCAGCAGGACCTTGAAAATGCGCAGGAAATCAAAGCAAAACTCGAAAGCATAACCATTACCATAAAAACAAAAGCAGGTGCCAACGGCAGGATTTTCGGTTCGGTTACTTCAAAGGAAATATCTGATTTACTGTTGAAAGAACACAATATCAAAGTGGACAAGAAAAAAATCAACCTGCCTGACGGTATCAAGGAATTGGGCACATTTAATGTAGAAGTTAAACTCTACCCTTCTGTATCCGGCAGTATTAAAGTGTGTGTTGAAGCATAAGATATTGACAATTGGGAGTGAAAGCAATGGCTAACGAAATTACTCGCAGTATGCCATGTAACCTTGAAGCGGAACAATATGTATTAGGTGCCGTCATTTTTGACAATGAGTGTATCGGTGATGTCGTTTCCGTACTAAAACCTGATGACTTCTATCTGGAACAGCACAAAAAATTGTTTGAAGCCATGATTAATATTTCAAACAGAGCGGTACCGATAGATCTTGTAACGCTGAAAAGTGAACTTGAAAATGTTTTTGACAGTATTGGCGGCGTGGATTACATAGCACAAATCTGTCTTATGGTAAATACTACCGCAAACCTTAAATATCATATAAAAATAGTTGAAGAAAAGGCTCTTTTAAGGCGTCTTATTCGTACTTCAGGAGAAATAACAGATTTATGTTTTGACAGCGAGAAAGATGTCTCCTTAATTACTAATGCAGTTGAAAATAAACTCTATGATGTACTCCAAAGCAAAAAAGTTACGGACATGTTCCCTATCAATGAAGTTCTCGCCGAGAATCTTTCGCGTTTGGAAGAACTCATGAAGCAAAACAGCAAAATCACAGGCGTTCCCACGGGTTTCAGAGATCTGGACATACGAACAACGGGTCTGCAGCCTTCGGATCTTGTCCTTATTGCTGCTCGTCCTGCAATGGGTAAAACAAGTTTTGCGCTGAACATTGCCACCAATGCTGCTGTGCGCTACAATGTTCCCGTTGCAATTTTCAGCCTTGAAATGAGTAAAGAGCAACTTGCAAACAGGATACTGAGTTCTGAAGCACTTATTTCCAGTGAAAAGTTAAGAACTGCAGAAATTGACAATGACGATATGGCAAAACTGGCAGGTGCTATAAACACCCTTTCAAAAGCACCTATTTATATTGATGATACAGCCGGTATAACTGTATCTGAAATAAAGGCAAAATGCAGAAGACTAAAAATGAAAAACTCCTTGGGACTTATAGTCATTGACTACCTTCAACTTATACAAGGCAACAGCCGCGAGGGCCGTCAGCAGGAAGTTTCTGAAAATAGCCGATTTTTGAAGATAATGGCAAAGGAACTAAATGTTCCCGTAATTACATTGTCCCAACTTAGTCGTGCTCCCGATCAGAGAGCAGATCATCACCCTATGCTCAGTGACCTCAGAGAATCCGGTTCTATTGAGCAGGATGCAGATATGGTTATGTTTCTGTACAGAGAAGATTATTACGAAAAAGAAACAGAACGCAAAAACATTGTTGAATGTAATATTGCAAAATTCCGAAACGGTAGTACCGGCAGTGTTGATCTGGGTTGGAGAGGCGAATTTACAAAGTTTATGGATTTGGACACTTCACATCAGGAACCTGTATTTTAAAGATATATTTAGGAGTCAGAACTTTGAGTGTTTTCCAGGATAACATTTTAGAAACTATCAGAAAATACAAATTAATAGATGCACACGACAGAATTGTTGTGGGTTTATCCGGCGGTGCTGATTCTTGCACATTGCTCCACGCTCTTTCCAAACTGTCGCAAATGCTTGATGTATGGATTGTCGCGGCGCATTTAAACCATGGTATAAGGCAGGAAGAAGCCTTGCGCGATGAGGAGTTTTCGAAGTCATTTGCTCTTGATTGCAATGTGGATTTTATCTCAAAAACCGTGAATGTTCCCGCCTATGCAAAACAACACAAAATTTCGGAAGAAATGGCAGGTCGCCAACTTCGGTATGAATTCTTTGATGAAGTTTTCAAAAAATATAATTGTAACAAAATCGCTGTTGCCCACAATAAAAACGACCGTGTTGAAACCATTTTTCTGAATTTAACCAGAGGAACCGGTTCGGGTGGATTTGAAGGAATAAAGCCAAAAAACGGAAATGTTATACGACCTTTGATAGAAACCTCTCGTAAAGATATCGAGAATTATGCTCTGGAAAACAATATTTCTTATGTAACCGATTCAACTAATCTCACGGATATATACGCACGAAATATAATCAGAAACAAAGTAATACCGGAACTTGAAAAAATCAATTCGGGCATAATGACCAATATTCTTCGCTACAGTGACATTGTGGCTAGTGAAAATGATTTTTTTGAAAATGCAATTTTAGAAAATGATATTTTTGAAGTAAAAGAGCGCGAAATTCTGATTGATAAAAACAAATTCTGTTCCATGCACCGTGCCCTTGCAAGGCGCACCTTATTGAAGGGTATAAAACTTTTGCGTAACAGTACTTTAAATGTATCATTAAAACAAATTGACTCCATATGCGATAAACCACAAACCGGAAATGTTTTTCGTTTGGGAAACAATTCAGTCATAATAACAGCAAAACATCTGATTCTAACAGATATTTTGCCCGAAACTCAAACCTACAATTACAAAGTCACAATTCCCGGAACAGTAAGGATTAATGAAACTGGATGTGAATATAAATTTGAATATGTAACAAAATATCAGCGTGGGGAAAATGTTGTTACCTTGTCTATGGACGATATAGATGTTAATAACCTTTACCTTCGTTCAAAACATGATGGCGATACTTTTATTCCTTTTGGAATGTGTGGCTCAAAGAAAATCAAAAACTTTTTTATTGACACCAAAATCCCGTCACATCAGAGGCAAAACTATCCACTTCTTGTCTGCGATGATCTTATATGCGCAGTAGTACCCTTACGGGTAAGTGATAAATGCCGGGTTACAAGCGAAACCAAAAAAATACTAAAGATAACAAAAATTGGAGGTACATACGATGAACAGTAATGATTTTTGCGAGAAAATTCTTTTTTCTTCTGATGACATAAATAAAGCCGTTTCACGGGTCGCAAATGAGATTAACCGCGACTACTCCGGACAAGAAATCGTTTTTGTTGTAATTCTCAACGGTGCTTTTATGTTCGCAACAGATCTGGTTAAACAAATAAATCAACACTGCTATATTGACTTTATGCAGTGCTCCACCTATGGTAACGGAAGTGAAAGCACAAACAAATTTCTTATAAAAAAAGATTTGTCTTTAGACATTAACGGAAAACATGTAATTATAATTGAAGACATTCTTGATAGCGGTTATACCCTCAAAAACCTAATTGAATATTTGCAAACCAAGAATCCAAAGTCAGTTAAAACTGCTGTTTTTATGGATAAAACTGCAAGAAGAAAAGAAATCATAGATGCTGATTATTGTGCTGTCAAACTTGAAAAAGACGAGTTCATAATCGGCTACGGTCTGGATTACGCTCAACGGTACAGAAATTTACCATTTGTAGGCGTGTTAAAAGAAGAAATATATAAATAAATTATACATACCATCTTAGAAGGAGGTGTTAATTTTGAAAAAGCATTTTAAAGGCATTGCAGTGTACGCAATTTTGCTTCTGGTTATTTTTGCCATATATTCATTTATGAGTTTTGATGCCAGTCCTGCAAGCATAACTTTTTCAGAATTAGTTCAGCACATTGAAAAAGGAAACGTTGAAGAAATCAAAATTGTTGAAGACAAAGCAGAAATCAAGTTAATCAAAGGTGATATCAAAAATGTTACATGCGAGATACAGTCAAGCGGACTCTTGCACGCTGTATCCGGTGATAAACTTTCTGAGCAGATAAAAAGCGGCACTTTGAAAATGAATATTGAGAAACCCGCAGAACCCCCCTGGTGGGTTACCATGCTTCCCTCTGTTATTATTTTTGTTATTTTTATCTGTTTCTGGATTTTCTTCTTCAAACAGTCCAAAGGCGGCGGTGCAGGCGGAATGAACTTTGGTAAAAGCCGCGCCCGTATGCACATACCTGATAAGGATCGCGTAACATTTGACGATGTTGCAGGTGCCGATGTGGAAAAAGCCGAATTGGAAGAAATTGTAGAATTCTTAAAATCACCACAGAAATTCACTACCCTTGGTGCAAAAATTCCACGCGGTGTTCTTTTGGTGGGCCCTCCCGGAACCGGTAAAACTCTCCTTGCAAAAGCAGTTGCAGGAGAAGCAGGTGTACCATTTTTCAGTATCAGCGGTTCTGATTTTGTGGAAATGTTTGTGGGCGTTGGTGCTTCGCGTGTTCGTGACCTTTTTGAACAGGCAAAAAAGAACAGCCCCAGCATAGTTTTTATTGATGAAATAGACGCCGTGGGTCGTCAGAGAGGTGCCGGTCTGGGCGGCGGTCATGACGAAAGAGAACAGACCCTCAACCAACTTCTTGTTGAAATGGACGGCTTTTCTGTTAACCAAGGTGTTATAATAATTGCCGCAACAAACAGACCCGACATTCTGGATAAGGCACTTCTGAGACCCGGACGTTTTGACAGACAGGTTGTTGTTTCAACACCCAGTATGCAAGGAAGAGAAGATATTCTCAAGGTTCACGCCAAAAACAAACCTCTCTCGCCTGAAGTTGACCTGAAAATTATTGCGAAAGTCACTGTCGGTTTTACGGGTGCTGACCTTGCAAATCTTTTGAACGAGGCAGCAATTCTTGCCGCAAGACGCAACAAAACACAAATAACCATGGCAGATATCGATGATGCTATGATAAAAGTTGAAGTCGGCACTGAGAAAAAAGGCAGACAGTATACCGAAAAAGAAAAACGCCTTACAGCATATCACGAAGCAGGTCACGCGGTTGTTTCCAAACTTTTGCCAGACAGACATCCGGTACATCAGGTATCTATCATCCCAAGAGGTTTAACCGGCGGATATACAATGTACCGACCCTCTGAAGATAAGTTCTACTCCACAAAAGGCGAAATGTTCTCCGAAATCATAGAACTCCTCGGAGGCAGAGTAGCAGAGAAAATTGTTTTAGATGACATAAGCACCGGTGCTTCCAACGACATAGAAAGAGCATCCAACATAGCAAGACAGATGGTTACAAAATTCGGTATGAGCGATTCCATAGGTCCTATCAACTACGGCAGTGATTCCGATGAGATATTCCTTGGAAGAGATTTTGCTCATTCTAAAAACTTCAGTGAAAAGATTGCTTCTGAAATCGACGACGAAGTTAGAAAAATAATTACTGATTGTTATAACAAATGCCACAGTCTCATAACCGACAACAGAGACAAATTGGAAAACGTAGCAAAAGAACTTCTCAAAAAAGAGGTTCTTACCGGTGAAGAATTCGAAAAGGTTTTTGCTGACGGTGCACTGCCCGAAGATACACTTGAAATCACCGCAGATATTCAAGCAGAAACTACAGAAGAAAATTAAACAGTTTTAGCCCCTTAACTCCTCAAGCATTCATTTGCTTGAGGAGTTTTTCTTGCGTGTTGTAATAAAACTATCACTATTAAAATATAATTAATATATAATACTTAACAATACGGGGGAAACCATGAAACTCTATGTGTTTACAGCAAAAAAACTAATTACCAATATTGTGGCAGTTGTTTGCCTTGTAATGCTTGTTGCTCTTAATTACAACAACTCCGTGTCGGTTTTTCGAACAGAGAGCATAAAAGAACTTCCGATATATTGTGTTGACACGGATGAAAAAGTCTGCGCACTCACTTTCGACGCTGCCTGGGGTGCTGAAGATACCGACCTTTTGATAGAAATTCTTAAAAAATACAATGCTAAAGCAACTTTCTTTGTTGTGGGTGAATGGGTGGACAAATATCCGGATAGCGTCAAACGTTTAAGCGATGCCGGACATGACATTATGAATCATTCGAATACACACAAATATATGACGAAGTTAAGCAATGCAGATTTAATGGATGAGGTCACAAAATGCAGTGATAAAATAGAAAAGGTCACGGGAAAACGTCCAACACTGTTCAGACCGCCATATGGGGACTACAATAGCAATGTGGTTAAAAAATTGCTTTCTATGGGCTACAACACAATTCAGTGGGACGTAGATTCTCTTGACTGGAAAGATCTGTCAGCATCAGAAATACGTTCTCGTGTTACAGAAAAGACTAAAAATGGTTCAATTATCCTCTTTCACAACGCCGCAAAGAACACACCGGAAGCATTGCCTATGATCATAGAAGATTTAAAGGCAAAAGGTTTTGAATTTAAAAAAGTTTCAGAAATGATATACAAAGATGGGTATTATATAGATAATACAGGAAAACAAATAAAAGAATGAATTTACCCCCAGCACGTGAGTGTTGGGGGTAATGTTATTTCAATAACTCTTCCAAAAATTTACTTAAAATCTGAACTTCTGCTTTGCCACGTGATTCTTTCATTGCATATCCTACAAGGGAAGATAGTGCCTTTTTTTTGCCGTTTTTGTAATCATTAACCGCATCTGAGTTGTTGATTATTGTTTTTTCTGCTAATTCTCGTGTTTTTTCGGTATCAAACATTTCAAAATCAGAAAGACAGTATAAATCCGAAAATGCTTTTCCTGTTTCAAGCATTTTCAGTATAATTTTTTTCAGATGTTGCCGCGGAAGTTTATCGCATATACAATAGTTCATGACTTCTGCAATTTCATCAGGTGATACAGACAAGATAAAACTCTGCTTTTCGTCCTCGGTTTCAAATACCCTGTAAACACAGGAATTTATTATGTCCAAAGACATCTGAGGTTCCCCCGTTAACTCTGTCAATCTTTCAAAGAAATCCCCTGCCCTTTTAATATATGCAATATCTTTTATTGTTTTTCTCGAAACACCATAGGTATCTGTGAATCTTTTGAGTCTTGCTGTCGGCAATTCAGGCATAGTTCTTTTGATACTTTCGATTTCTTCCGGGTTTATCTCGATAGCCGGCAAATCGGGTTCAGGAAAATATCTGTAATCCGATGTCGTTTCTTTTTGCCTCATCACAACTGTAGAATTCGTTTTTTCATCATATTTCAAAGTAGCAGACACAATTTTTTTACCGCTCTCTAAAATAGTTTTCTGACGTTCATATTCGCTTTTAATTGCTTTGCAAATGTTGGTTATGGAGTTTATGTTTTTAATTTCACATTTTTCTCCGCGACCCTCACAATCATCTTTTTTCAAAGACACATTAACATCGCAACGCAGTGACCCTTCCTGCATTTTGCAATCTGAAATTCCCAGGTAACGTGCGATAATCCTTATGTATTCAAGATAGTCTCTCACTTGCAATTCATTTTCAAAATCCGCTTCGGTAACTATTTCAAGAAGCGGAACACCCGCTCTGTTATAGTCAATCAGAATACTGTCATCAGAATAAATCAGTTTTCCGGCATCTTCTTCAATATGTATTCGGTTTATCCTGACAGTTTTTTCACCGGTTTTGACGTATCCATTCTCGCAGATTGGAACCGGTCCCTGAGTAATCTGGAATGCTTTTGGCAAATCGGGGTATATATAATTTTTCCTGTACATACCTGAATGATTATTAATCTTGCAATTGAGTGCCAAACCTGCCATAACAGCGTACTCAACCACCTTTTTATTAAGCACCGGAAGTGTACCCGGCAAACCCAGGCATACCGGACAGCACTGAGTATTGGGCGAAGCACCATAGGTAGTTGGGCAGGAACAAAAAATCTTGGTGTTTGTCAATAATTCAATGTGTGTTTCAAGACCAATATTCATTTTATATTCCAAGACAGTTCCCCCCTATCTTCGGTTTGGGTACTATTGATAGATTTTTTTCCAGAAAATCGGCAATTCGGATTAACTCACGATCATTGAATTTTGCTGATAACAGTTGGACAGAAACAGATTTTCCGTCTTCTGTCAAATAAGTGGGTACGGATATTGCCGGTATACCGCACAGATTTGCAAAAACCGTGTAGCAGTCGCTTGCGTACATTCCCGTGACATCATTTTTAAAAGTATTTTCTGCATAGGACGTACGGCACGTTAGCGGTGTGAGAATGAAATCGTATTTTTTGAAAATATCGTTGATTTCTCTTGACAGTGCAGAGCGAAGTAAGGTTGCCTTTTTATAATAATTTTCATACAGGTCGCAGCGCAACACAAAATTTCCGAGCATAATACGTCGCTTTACCTCTCTGCCAAATGCTTTGGTGCGGTTAAGTATTACCATATCGTCAAAATTTTTATAATCATTAGTGCAATAGCCATACCTCAAACCGTCAAAGCGCGCAAGATTTGATGCCGCCTCTGCAGAAGAAATTATGTAATAAATACTCGGTGAATTTTCAATTCCTTTGATATCTATTGATTCAACTGCAATTTTACATTCTTCAAATGTTTTTGCGGCAATAGTTAAGGCTTTTTTTACATTTTCATCTAACTGCGATTCTTCTCCTACAAATACACCGATTTTAATTTCTTTTTTTGTATCCGCACCATTATAATTCAAAGAAACAGAAGTAGAATCCATGTTGTCTTTTCTGCAGAGGTGCTCAAAAACAATATTACAATCCTCAGCAGATTGAGATAAAATTCCCACAGTATCCATGGAAGAAGCAAATGCAATTAAACCATACCTGCTAAGTAGTCCATAGGTTGGTTTGAATCCAACAATTCCGCACAATCCTGCAGGTTGTCTTACAGAGCCTCCGGTATCTGAAGCCACAGAGAAAACGCACATATCCGATGATACAGCGGCAGCAGAACCTCCTGAACTTCCTCCCGAAACACATCGCAGGTCAAAGGGATTTTTAACTCTTCCAAAATACGAATTCTCCGTTGTTGAACCCATGCCGAATTCATCCATATTGGT
>JAZNJU010000051.1:0-18172 GCA_045578205.1 Clostridia bacterium
TGATTGCCTCTGCCGTGGTCTTTGGAAGAACTTCTTACATAACCCATGGGCAGTCCCATAATATGGGCTGTGATTGCCGCGTGCGCAATGCCTGCTGTGGAGGTACCCATGAGAACTTCGCAGTCGGGATATTCTCTCCTGATTGTTTCGGCAAGACCGTTTTCCACATCGTCTCTCACCTTGGGACTTGTGAGGGTAAGTCTGTTGTCACAGTACACAGGGCTCTTAATTCCGCTTGCCCATGTGAAAGGCTCCTCGGGACGGAGAAAAACCGCACCTATTGAGAGTAAATCTTTTGCTATTAATTTTTCCATTAGTTTATACCTCCTAAAAATTCCTTAACACATCTTCTGTATGCCGCAACAGGGTCTTCTGCCGCGGTTATAGGTCTTCCTACAACTATGTAGTCGGAGCCGATTTCTCTTGCTTTTTCGGGAGTGGTAACTCTCTTCTGGTCGCCAACATCTCCGTCGGCAAATCTCACACCGGGTGTAACGGTGTAGAAATCCTTGCCGCATTTTTCTTTTACTATTGCCGCTTCAAGAGGTGAGCATACAACACCGTCAAGTCCTGCCGATTTGGCATTGTTTGCATAGTGAGCGACAACATCTGCAATATTTTCGTTTATGAGCAGGTCTCTTTCCATAACCTCCTGACTGGTTGAGGTAAGTTGTGTTACCGCAAGCAGTATCGGTCTTGTTCCGTCGGCACGTGTGAGACCCTCAAGCGCCGCTTCCATCATGGGGATTGTGCCCGACGCATGGAGGTTGCACATATCAACATCCAGATTGGAAAGAACACTCATTGCCTTTTTAACAGTATTGGGAATATCGTGGAGTTTGAGGTCTAAGAATATTTTGTGTCCTCTCTTTTTGATTTCCCTCACAATTTCGGGACCTGCCCCGTAGAAAAGTTCCATTCCTACTTTGAGGTAGGGTTTTTCCTCCTTGAATAAATCAAGAAATTTGAACAGCGCCTCCGCACTCGGGAAATCGCATGCTATAATTACATCTTTTGCCATTAGTGAGCACCTCCGATTATATCTTTTAAACTTGAAATTTTGTATTTTTCCATAACTTCGGGCAAATCTTCAATTATCTCTTTACAACCAAAGGGATTTACAAGGTTGTACGCACCCACCTGAACTGCGGATGCTCCCGCAAGCATGAGTTCCACAACATCTTCTGCCGAAGAAACTCCGCCCATACCTATGATTGGAATTTTTACCGCTTCATAGACCTGATAAACCATTCTTACCGCAACAGGGAAGATGGCACTGCCCGAAAAACCGCCCATTTTATTGGCAATTACAGGTTTTTTTGTTTTCAGATCTATCCGCATACCCATGAGAGTGTTTATGAGGCTTATGCCGTCGGCACCTGCGTCTTCGCACGCCTTGGCAATGGACACAATGTCTGTGACATTGGGGCTTAACTTAATGTAAACGGGTTTTGTGGTAACAGCCTTTACAGCCTTTGTAACTGCTGCCGCCGATTCGGGGTTTGTGCCGAAACTCATACCGCCGTTGTGAACATTGGGGCAACTTACGTTTACTTCGATTATACCCACAATATCTTCCTTGTCTATCTTTTCGCAAGTGTATGCGTATTCGTCTATGGAAAAACCGCTTATGTTTGCAATAACCTTTTTGTTAAAGCACTTTTTGAGTTTTGGGAGTTCCTCCGCTATGACCTTGTCTACACCGGGATTCTGAAGTCCCACGGAATTTATCATACCCGAGGTGCACTCTGCAATACGGGGAGTGGGGTTTCCGAAACGGGGTTCTTTGGTGGTACCCTTGAACGAGAATGTTCCCAGAACATTGATGTCATAAAGTTCGGCGAATTCATAACCAAAGCCAAAAGTACCGCTTGCAGGAATTACGGGATTGGTTAGTTCCCATCCGCTCAGACTGACCTTTGTGTCTACCATATTATCTCCTCCCTTTCCAGAACGGGACCGTCCTTACAAATTCGTTTGTTGCCGTATTTGGTCTTGCAACTGCATCCCATACATGCGCCGAAACCGCAACCCATACGTTCTTCGAAACTGTACTGACCGCTTGTTTTTGCAATTGCCTCTATCGCCTTAAACATCGGCATCGGACCGCAGGTGTAAAAATAGTCATAGTCTATGTCTTTCATAACATCGGTTACAAAACCTTTTGTGCCCAACGACCCGTCGGCTGTTGCCACGTGAACACAGGCTCCGATTTTTTGAAATTCATCGGCAAAAAACACTTCTTGCGCAGCGTT
The DNA here is from genome assembly GCA_045578205.1 of Clostridia bacterium. Taxonomy (GTDB): domain Bacteria; phylum Bacillota; class Clostridia; order UMGS1810; family UMGS1810; genus RGIG8748. The sequence continues at coordinate 2,256 of JAZNJU010000051.1, forward strand.
AAAGCCGAGGATTACATCTACTTTTTTCCCCGATGAAATGAGTTTTTTTGCAAGATTGTACATGGGCGGAACACCCACACCACCGCCTATAAGCAGAGGCTTTTCACCGCTTTTGGAAGTGTTAAATCCGTTGCCGAGTCCCGTGAGTACATCCAGTTTGAAACCTTTAGGAAGTTCTGCCATGTACTCTGTTCCCTTGCCCACCACTTTGTATATGAGTGTGAGGGTGCTGTCATCATAGTCGCACACGGATATGGGACGGCGAAGATAGAAACCCTCCAGTTTGATATTTACAAACTGTCCCGGTGCTGTTATGTGGGAAGTATCTCCCGAAAGCACCATAAGGTACACATCTTTTGCTATTTTTTCATTACTTTCTATTGTAAATACTGTCTGATTCATTATTTACCTCCAAGCCGTTACAAACTGTCATTATGCACTTGCCGTAAACTTTCATACCGTGGAAAGGTGTGCTCTTTCCCTTGGACAGAAATTCGTCTCTTGAAATTACATACTCTTCATCCAGATTAAACACGGTGAAGTTCGCCTTTTTTCCAACCTCAAGTTTCGTATCTATGCCAAATCTCTCCGAGGGATTTTTACTCATAAGTTCAATGAGTTTATTAAGAGTTATGATACCCTCTTTCACAAGGCGGGTATAGAGCACGGGAAATGCTGTTTCTATTCCTACAATTCCGTTGAGGCTCTTTAGTCCCTTGCTCTTTTCCTCTGCACTGTGGGGTGCGTGGTCTGTTGCAATCATATCTACTGTGCCGTCCTTGATACCCTCTATGAGTGCAAGTCTGTCCTCCTCGCTTCTTATGGGAGGATTCATCTTGAAACCGCCGTCTTCCTTGAGGTCCTTGTCCGAAAACACAAGGTAATGCGGTCCTGTTTCGCAGGTAATGTCCACACCCTCCGATTTTGCCTTACGGATAAGTTCCACGGTTTCCTTGGCGGAAACGTGGCAGACATGGTATGAAACACCGCTTTTTTTAACAAGTTCAATATCCCTTGCCACAGGGCCCCACTCACTTTCGGAGCATATTCCCTTGTGGCCGTTTTCCTTTGCGTATTCTCCGTCGTGGATGTAACCGCCGTTAAGAAGCGCTTCATCCTCGCAGTGGGCGGAAATTATTTTGCCGAGTTCTTTTGCCTTTTCCATGGCACGGAGCATCATTTCTTCACTTTGTACTCCCCTGCCGTCATCGGAAAAGCCTATTACGTAGGGTGCCATATCTTCCATATCGGAAAGGGTCTCGCCCTTTTGCCCTTTGGTTATTGCACCGAAAGGATAAACCCTTATGACCGCATCGCGCTCTATGATGTCCAACTGCTGTTTGAGACTATCCATGCTGTCGGGAACGGGATTTAAATTCGGCATGGAACAAACTGCGGTATAACCGCCGTTTGCCGAAGCACAAGTTCCTGTGCGTATTGTTTCCTTATACGAAAAACCGGGCTCTCGAAGATGTACGTGGACATCCGTAAACCCGGGGAAAATATATAAATTATCAAGATAATACACCTTATCTGCTTCGGAAACATCTATATTCTCACAAATATCAACTATAACAGAATCGGACACGAGTAAATCCGATTTGCCAAAGCCGTGTATGCAAGCGTTTTTGAATAATGTTTTCATAAGTTGTCTCCTCTCTGTCACAGTTATAGTAATTATACCATTTAAGGATACAGATTGTCAACTGATTGGATGGCAAAAAGGATAAAACGTATTTTGGCAGAATAATGTGCGAAGCAAAAAAAGTTTTTGCCTTATGAAAAAGCAAAAACTTTTTTGGTTTGCATTATTTCGTTATTATAATGTCCTTTACAACATTTTGACCAATTCACCAATCTGACTAAGATTAAAAACACACGCATCTACCAAAATGGAATTCTTGACAAAATCATCATAACTAATGTTCTTGGTGTAATCAATTATTTTGGAAACATATTTAATTATTTTTCCACAATTATCTTATTCTTCATAAATCACAACCCCATCTCTTGAGATTTCTGAAAAAATTTTAGAATCCGGTACTATATGTGTTTTATCGAACACATCCACATCTTTATCCAATGCCAAACGTACATCTTCGATTAATCCTATAAATTTTAGTCCACGAAGTCCACTGTCCAGGAGCAAATCAACATCGCTTCTGTGGTCGGCAAGTCCCTTTACATAAGAACCAAATAAAATAGCCTTCTTGACATTATGTTTTGTGAATACAGGATGTAAAACCGCTTTAATATCTTCGACAGAATATATTGTATCACACATATAAATTGCTCCTTTCTGATTTTTATGTATTTATTATATCAAAAAAAACTCAGGAAATCAATAAAAAGAAATGCAAGACCTCAAGCAAAAAAGTTTTTGCCTTATGAAAAAGCAAAAACTTTTTTGGTTTGCATTATTTTGCAATTATAACTTTTTTAACATTGATATCTTCATCGAATATAACGATATCCGCATCGTAGCCTTTTTTGAGTGCTCCTTTGTTTTCCAGTCCCATAATTCTTGCGGGAATGAGGGTTATCATTTTAACAGCATCGGTAAGAGATATACCCGCTTTCTTTACGCAGGTGCGGACAAGAACATTGGTTGTGGCAATGCTTCCTGCAAATGCTGTTCTGTCGGCAAGTTTTGCAACACCGTCTTCTATGATGTAGGGCATATTGCCGTTTTCGCACTTTTCATTTTCAATGCTTTCCAGTCCTCCGTGGCGTATGGCGTCTGTTACAAGACACATATGCTCAGGTCCCTTGTACTTGTACACAAGTCTTAAAAGTTCGGGAGGAAGATGGCACCCGTCTGCAATAGTTTCAACATCCATATCGTCATATAGGTATGCAGTTTCTATAACACCTAAAACTCTGAAACCGCTCTCTCTTGTGATTGTTGAAGTGCAGGAATACAGATGGGTTATAAGTTTCATCCCGTTTTCGTACGCTTCCTTTATGTGAGGAAACTTGGCATCGGTATGAGCCGCAGATGCAACAACGCCGTTTTTGTTTAAAAACTCCAAAAACTCCTTGGAACCGGGAAGTTCCGGGGCGTAGTCCCATCTTTTTATAACATCGGAATAGAGGCTGTAGAGTTCCTCATACTCCTTTGGGTCGGGGGTACGGATGTATGACGGGTCCTGTGCGCCTGACTGTGCAGGTGAAAAATAAGGTCCCTCAAGATGTGCACCATATATGTGGGGCATTATGTCCTCATCATCCTTGCAGGATTTGAGGGCTTCCAACGCCTTCTTTGTCTTGGCGTTATCATAGGCGGAAAGTGTGGGATAAATGGTCGTTGTGCCGTTTACCGCATGGATGTTTGCTCCTTCCTTTATTGCCTCTTTTGTGGCGTCAACAAATTCGTAGCCTGCTCCGCCGTGCACATGGATATCTATAAATCCGGGGGAAACAAAGTTGCCCTCCGCATCTATTTCGTCATCAAAGGGAAGTTCCTCTGCTGTGACATCCAGGATTTTTCCGTCTTCTATGTACACATAGGCGTCGGCAACGGTATTTTCCAGAACAACTTTTCCGTTTTTTATTCTTGTAATCATATCTGTCTCCTACAGTAACTGTTTTCCGCTGTCGGGATCGCAGTACATAACTGCATTGTCGTGTGTTCTCATAATTGTAGCAGGAAGATCTTCGTTTATTTCGTTATTTACTGTCTTGTACACAGCATCTGCCTTTGTTGCGGCGGGAACTGTGCAGAAAAGGTAATCTGCATTAAACAGTGTGGGTACTGTGAGTGTGAGGGCATACTTGGGAACATCGTCAAGTTTTGCAAAGCAACCGTCGTTAACCTGCTGCTGTCTGCACACTTCATCAAGAGGTACTTTCTTTATAACTTCTTTGTCGTTGAAATCTGCAACCCAGGGGTCATTGAATGCGATGTGTCCGTTTTCGCCAATTCCGAGACATACTATGTCTATGGGGTTTTCTTCAATAAGTTTTGTGTAGCGTGCACAGGTTTCCTCGGGAGTTTCGCCCTCTGCATAGATGTAGTTTACACTGCCGAAAGGAAGAAGTCCGAAAATTCTGTCCTTTAAGAAGTTGCCGAATCCCTGAGGCGCTTCGGGACTTAAACCGATGTATTCATCCATATGGAAAGCGTTTACCTTTGTCCAGTCAATTTCTTTGTCGGATACAAGAGTTGCAAGAGTTTCGTTCTGTGAGGGTGCTGCGGCAAATATCATATTTACCTTGCCCTTTGCGGCAATAAGTTCTTTGATTTTTGCAGCGGCTTCCTCTCCTGCAGCCTTGCCCATGTCGGCTCTGGAATCGTAGATTTTTACTGTGAGTTTGTCTTTTACTATTGTTTTCATTTTCATTTCTCCTTACTATTGGCTATTATTTTGTAAACTAAATTTGTAAGTTGCGAGTGTTTCAGGGCTGTGCGAAGTTCAGAATCGGGCGTGTACATTTCGAAGTTTATTCCGAATGTGTATTCACTCATTCTGTCTCCCAAAGCCTTGATTTTGCGGTAGAGATCCACTCTGTCCCCCCTGGATTCGTACAGACAGTTGTAATAATCCAGACAAAGCGTGGTAAGTTCAAAGACATCCAGTCCGTAGTTAAGACCGCGTATGTCCTCGTTTAATCTGTTGAGAAGCGGGGTTCCTATGGGTATTTCTTTCTGCTGTCCGGGGTTAAAGGCATTGCCGCCCTCGTCGAAAATGTCGGGAGTAAGTCTTGTGTATTCTTCGAACTTGATATCCCTTAAGATTATGAGTGCTTTGTTTATGAGAGTTACTGTTTCATAACCTGAAGACACTGCATTGTCACCCAGATGATATTCCTTGTAAAATGCTTTCTTGGGCTTTTTGCCGTCCCAGGCGCAAAGGTGGGTAAGAATACTTGTGTTGAACCAACCGCGCCAGGATGTGCAGTATCTTGTGGCTTCCTCTATTATCTCATATACTTCTTTGGCTTTCTTGCCGTAGGAACCGTATATATCATCGAAATACTTGTTTATGAGGTAATCGGCATTGCAGTTTCTGTCACGGCTTAAGTTTGCAAGAAGATACTGGGTAATCGTGCGCACGCCCCATTCCAGCAGGGGAACGTGCATATACTGAATTTCCTTTGCGCCCATTTCTATGTAGTGTTTGATTTCATTTTTCATTCTCTTTGTAAAAAGAATGGGCAAATCTTCAAACTTGGAAACGTTGTAGTATTCATTGATACCAAAATCCATTCCTGACTCAGACCAAGCACGGAGAGTTCTGTCGTAAATTTCGTTTTTCTGGCAGGAGGTATCGTATATGTCGTGATCATAGCAACGGAGTATGGGGGAATATATGCCGTAATCTCCTGCGTCTAAGAGATTTTGAGGAATTGGCTTCGATGGTGCTTCCAGTGTGTCTGTGCCTTCGTATATATCGAAAGACAGTTTTACGTTGTGATCGATTTCGCCTTTTTGGAATGCCTCATCCACTCTTTTTCTTATGTGGGAAAGGAAATGAAGTGTCACATCCGTTCCGTTGCCCAGTTTCTCACACTCTGAGCATTTGCAGGAGGAACCCCAGGTATCAAAACCTGCAAGTTCAAAGACGTTCTCGTTCTTCCATTCATTCTTTATTCTGTCTATGACTGTATCGGCAATAACATCCAGAAGTTCTTCATTTGTAGCACAGAACTGCACATTTATTGCATTGTCTTTGGTAATCTCTTCATCCCTTTTTCCGTACCAGTCCTTGTGGGCGTCTATGTAATATCTGCCATCTTCGGTAATGTTCATAGGGGCAAGGATTTTTTCAAAAATATGTCCTCCGACTTTGTACACAAACCCCAGTTTGTCCTGCAGAGGTTTGCTGTGTGCGTGACAGTTGTGAAGATTGAGTCTGTTTCTTGCCATCCAGATAAGAAAGGTTGTAGACTCTTTTAAAAGTTGCTCAAAGTGAAACCCTCTGCCGTTTGGCATATCGTATTTGTAGTGCCTGAATTCAGGAAGTTTAAGTTTCTTTATTTTTGGAACATATGTCTCCTTGGGAGAGTACCAACGTATTCCCTGTGCCTCAAGAAATTCATATGCGGCATAGAGAGTTCCTACTCTGCTCTCACCACACAGAATTATGCCGTCGTGTTCAGAAATAATGTCGAATTCTTCTCCTGAGCCGTCTTTGCAATCAAGAGTAATATTGAATTCACCCTTTTCTTCCGACACCTTTGCATCAAGTCCTGCCTGCATGAGATGGTCGGCAATTTCCTCTGCGGCATAACTTAACGTGCACCTTTTGGAAACCTCTGTGTCATTTTTGAAATCTATTTTTGCTTCCTCGTGCGCCCATCTTTTGTAATACTTAGGAGCCTGGGCAAAAGGTAAGAGGATACTAACCTGCATTATAATCACCTCACATTAATTTTAACACAAGTAATGCACTCAAAAATGGCGAATATTGCTTTTAATATTGCAAATATTGTTTTTTGATTGGGGTATATTCTAAATCATCAGGTAAATACTACTAATAAAATGACATATCCGGAGGAATGAATATGACAAGTGAAACACTGTATGCCTTTGCAAAAGGGAACGTTGTACCGCTAAGAAAAGTAAAAGACGAGGTGTTTGCAACCCACACTCTCGGGAAAGGTGTGGCGATAAACCCCGTTGAGGGTGTTCTCTATGCGCCCTGCGACGGCGCGGTATCCACTCTTGCCGACACGAAACACGCAGTTGCCATAGAGAGTACAAACGGTGCACAGATACTTCTCCACGTAGGGATAGATACCGTGAACCTCCGCGGAACATTCTTCGATGCCAAAGTTACGCCCGGCAAAAAGGTTAAAAAAGGTGATAAATTAATTGAATTTCAAAAAGACAAAATAGAGTATGAAGGTTACGACACAACAATATGTATGGCAATATGCAACACGGAAGCGTATGAAAGTGTGGAAATAACCGATGCGGACACGGTAATGCCGGGTGACACAATAGCAAGAATATCTTAGAAAACACACAGTCTCTGATGCCTTTGCAGTACAGAGACTGTATTTTTTATGTCTTTTTTTCCAAAATTTGATACTTGAATTATAAAAAAATGTATTGTATGATTGTAGACGTTGGTTGACATAATGTTTGAGAGTTGAAACATCGTTTTACTACGGGTAGCAGGGATTTTCAAACGGGTTTTGACTTCTCGAACAATTATGTAAACATAAAAAACAAAGGAGGACTTAAAGTGTCTAAATTCAAAAGATTCGTTTCAGCAATGGCGACAACAGCACTTCTTGCTTCCATAGTTCCCACATTTTCAATTCACGCAGCACCCCCAGCAGACGTAATGGGAACACAGTACGAAGAAGCCGCAAAGGTTCTCGGGGCATTCAATATAATGGTAGGTGACGGTGTATCCTTCCGTGCAGAAGACCCCATAACACGTTCCGAAGTTACAAAAATAGCGGTAGCATTAAAGGGACTTACAAATGCCGCAAACGCAAACACACAGACAAAATTCCCCGATGTTGTGCAGGGTCACTGGGCAACAGGATTTATAAATGTCGGTACTTCCGAGGGCTTAGTCGTGGGTGACGACCTGGGCAACTTCCGTCCCAATGACAACATATCCTACAACGAAGCAGTTACAATCCTTGTAAGGGCTCTCGGCTATGAACCACAGGCGCAGTCCAAGGGCGGATATCCCGGCGGATACCTTTCTGCAGGCTCCACCACCGGTCTTACCTCCGGTATTGCAATAGCAAGAAATGCCGCTCCCACAACAAGAGGTCAGGTTGCACTTCTTGCGTACAACGCAATGAACATTAACCTCATGGAACAGACAGGTTTCGGTGACAAAGTCAACTATGAAATAACAGATGAAACTCCCGTAACCGCATACCACGATGCACAGAAAATCGAGGGTGTTGTAACTGCCGTAGGCGGCAGTGCCATCGAAGGAAGCGGCGTGGAAAAAGACGAAATCGTAATTGATAAGAAAATCTACAAAACAGGAAATGCAGATGTAAGAAACGTTCTCGGTCTTACTGTTGATGCATATATTACAAAGAACTCCAAGAACAAAGACACCGTAAAGGTTGTTGTTCCCGCAAAATACAAAAACTCTGTTACAACAATTCTTGCAGATGACATAGATTCTGTGAATAAAACCTCCGGCGGTGTGACAATTAACTATTTTAAAAACAATAAGAAAACAAAAGTAAATATTTCCAATGATTCATATGTAGTGTACAACGGCAAGGCAGGCACAATAGATGACATATCTGTTATTAAGTCCGGTGCAGTAATGATTGCCGACTACGACAAGAACAAAAACATTGTATTTGTAAACGATACAGTAAACTATGTTGTGGACGAGGTTGTTCTCACCTCCGACAGAATCATAGACAAATACGGCAACGCTCCCCTCACATTGGACAGCGAAGATGAAAATGTTTCATTTATCATAGAGAAAAACGGCACACCCATGGAAATATCCGAACTTAAGGAATGGGACGTTATTACTCTTACAATAAGCAAGGACAAAACCGCCATATACGGCAGTGTTACAAACACCTCTCTTGAGGGCAAGGTTACTGAAGTTGAGAATGAAAAGATATACGTTGAAGACAAGGCATACAAAGTTGCAAAGAACTATAAGGAAGACATAAAACTCGGAGACGAGGGTGTGTTCTACCTTGATGCCGAGGGCAAAATTGCAGCCTTTTCCAAGGGTGCAAAAAGCGAAAGAAACTATGCGTATATCACAAACATCGGTGTATCAAGCGGACTTTCCGGCAAACTTGAAATCGAATTGTTCGGTCTTGACGGTAAAGTGGCAAAATACACTGCCGCAGACAAAATCAAAGTTGATACAAAAACCTACTCTTCTCCCGCCGAAGCACTAAAGGCAATAGGATCCAAAGGTCAACTTGTGAATGTAACAATAAATGAAGCAGGCAAGATTTCCCACATAGCAAAGAGTGTGGAAAGTGATGATATCGACGAAAACGAGTTTGTACTGAATTTTGCAGGCGAAAACGTGACCTACAACGAAAAAACATCAGTTCTTTCGGGCGACGGAATGAACATCCGAGTAGGCTCCGAAACCATAGTCTTCGATATCCCTGAAAACAGCAAAGATACCGCAGACTACTCCGTAACAGACAAGAGCATTTTCTCCGACGGCGGAAAATATGACATTGTTGTGTACGATGTTAAGGAAGATCTCACCGCAGGTGTTATAATCGTGACAAATGCCGAAAACAAGGTAAACGATATGTCCTCTGTAATGGTTGTGGAAAAAGTCACATCTTCCAAAGACGAAAACGGAGATGTTAACGTTAAAGTCTACGGATTCATTGACGGTGAAAGAGTAAGTGTAACGGGTGAAAAGGAAATGTTTGAGTCCGTTGCAAAAGGCGATATAATCCAGGTTAAAGCGGATTCAAAGGGTGTTGTAAAGGCTCTCAATCTCCTCTTTGACCACGACAAGGCAGACACAGAATTCTCCAAAGATATCTCCGATGACCTCACAATCCAGTACGGTAAGGTTACAAAGAAGTTTGCTTCCTCCTTTAACCTCAGTGTAGATGGCGGTGCAGACAACAACTACTCCATTGGAAACGCAAAAATCTATGTTGTAGATACTGACAGCAAAAACAACCCCGTATCTGTAGGCTCCGCCTCCGATATACAGAAATTCGACGATGCAAAACCCGAAAGAGTTTTTGTAAGAATCTATAAAGGCGAAGTTATGGATATAGTTGTTGTAAAATAAGTATTCAATTAAATAAAAGACGTGTCTCACTTGTGTTTCACAAATTGAGGCACGTCTTTTTCTGATAACTATTTCGCTTTTGGTTTGGATATCATTGCAAATACCATACCAAAGAATATTGCAGCGGCAATACCTGCACTTGCACCCTTTACTCCGCCTCCGAGAACTCCCAGCCAACCGTCGGCACCAACTGCCTTCTGGGCACCTTTTGCAAGAGTATATCCAAAACCAATGATTGGCACAGTGGCACCTGCCCCCGCAAAGTCGACAATCCTTTCGTAAACACCGATTGCGGTGAGCGCAACTCCTGCCAAAACATAGGACACCATTATTCTGGCAGGGCTGTAATTTGTTTTATCTATAAACACCTGGGCAATGGCGCACAACAGACCGCCCACAACAAATACATACAAGTACTTCATAGTCTACTCTCCTTTTCCGCACACAGACACCGCATGGGCTATTCCCACCACATTTTCACCAAGTTGATAGGTTGTAGGGCTCATGAGAGCACCTGTGCACACAAGAAGCATCCTTTTTATATTCCCCTTTTGAAGTTCATTGCAGAAATGTCCGCAGAATACACTTGCCGAACATCCGCAACCGCTTCCGCCTGCACCTGTGTTTTGCTTTTTGGAATCAAATATAAGATTTCCGCAGTCAAGATGACGCGAAGATATGTCCTGCCCCTCCATATGGATAAGTTCGTTTAAAAGTTTTGTGCCCACAATGCCCAGATCTCCCGTTACAATCACATCGTAATCCTCGGGAGTTTTCCCCGTGTCGGCGAAGTGAGTAAGTATGCACTGTGCAGCGGCAGGTGCCATGGCGGCGCCCATGTTTGAGGAATCCTTAACTCCAAGGTCCACCATAGTTCCTGTGGTTATCCCATCAATACGTATATCGCTTTTGTCGGGAGAAATTATAACAGCACCGCTCCCCGTTACCGTCCACTGGGCAGAGGGAGTGCGTACCGAACCGTACTCAAGGGGAAATCTGTATTGTTTTTCACTGGAACAGAAATGGCTGGAAGTGACCGCAAGTGCGTTCTTAGCATAACCCCCGTCTACCATGAGCGAAGCAAGTGACATGGACTCTGCCATAGTGGAACAGGCACCGTACAGACCGAAATATGCAATTCCCATATCCTTTAATGCAAAAGAACTTGCGGTGCATTGATTTAAAAGGTCGCCCGAAAACACATAGTCTATGTCGTTGCAGGTGAGTTCCGCCTTTGCAAAAGCCCCTGTTACCGTGTGTTTTAATATGTTGTTTTCCGCCTGTTCCCAACTTTTTGCTTCCACATATTCATCATCGTAGATGACATCAAAAGTGTCTTTTAAGGGTCCCTCCCCCTCCATTTTTCCTGCGGAGGAGTAAAAAGTTTTGATATACACTCCCCTATCGAACACTATACTCTGTTTTCCAAGTTTCTTTCCCATTTAATAACCTCCGAAAAGTTTGAGAACAAACGCATACACTACGGAAGCGCTTATTCCGTACACTATGACAGGACCTGCTATGGTAAACATTTTTGTGCCTACTCCGGGCACAAGACCTTCGGTTTTGTATTCCATGGCAGGTGAAACAATGCTGTTTGCAAATCCCGTGATGGGTACCAGCGTGCCCGCCTTGCCGATAAGCGCTATTTTGTCGTACACCCCAAGTGCTGTAAGAAGTGCGCCTATAAAAATGAGTGAGGCACTTGTAAGTGCTGAAGCGTCCTCTTTTTTTATGTCAAATCCCATATAAATATCAGTTATCAACTGACCTATGATACATATAGCACCGCCCACAAGAAATGCTTTTAACATATCCTTGAAAATTTCGGAATTCGGGGTCGCTTTTTTGACCATTTCGGCATATTGTTTGTTTGATATATTCATGATGTGTATCTCCTTTCCTGCGCAAATGTTCCTTCGGGTTTTTCCGCTTTATCAATGCTGTTGTTTTTTGCGTACAGATACATACACAAAATAACAGTGAGTATTGCAGATAGTATAAGTATTTTTTTCATAATTTGCCTCCCGCTAATATATTTGGCTTGTTTTATGATTTTATACAAAAAAACAGAGCAGAAATTCTGCTCTGTTTTTTTGTTACTTTTTATCGTTATTCCTTATTTCTACTCTTCTTATCTTACCGCTTATGGTCTTTGGCAGTTCATCCACAAAGTCCACAATTCTGGGGTATTTGTAAGGAGCGGTATGAGTTTTTACGTAATTCTGGATTTCTTTTTTGAGTTCTTCGGTCTTTTCCTTGCCTTTAACAAGCACGATTGTAGCCTTGACTATCTGACCGCGGATTTCGTCGGGAACAGCAGTTATTGCACACTCCAAAACATATGGAAGTTCCATAATTACATTTTCGATTTCAAAGGGTCCTATGCGGTATCCGGAAGACTTGATTACATCGTCTATTCTGCCCACATACCAGAAGTAACCCTCTTCGTCTTTCCAGGCAAGGTCGCCTGTGTGGTACATTCCGTCGTGCCAAGCCTTGTCGGTGCTTGCTTCATCCAGATAGTATCCGCCAAACAGACCGCAGGGATTACCCTTATCGGTGCGGACAACAATTTCGCCTGTTTCACCCACACCGAGGCTTTCGCCCTTGTCGTTTACAATGTCTATATTGTACATCGGACTGGGTTTACCCATTGAACCCGGCTTAGGCTTCATGCCGCGCAGAGTTCCGACGGTGAGGGTTGTCTCGGTCTGACCGAAACCTTCCATAAGATTGAGACCTGTTGCCTCTTTCCACCTTTCAAACACTTCGGGGTTAAGTGCTTCGCCCGCTGTTGTTGAATATTCCAGAGAGGAAAGGTCATACTTTGACAAATCTTCTTTGATGAAAAATCTGTACATTGTAGGAGGCGCACAGAAAGTGGTAATGTTGTACTTTTTGAACATGGGGAGAATATCTTCTGCCGCAAACTTTTCAAAATCGTACACAAACACCGCTGCCTCACAAAGCCACTGACCGTAAAGTTTGCCCCAGAGCGCTTTTCCCCAACCTGTGTCGGAAATGGTGAAGTGTACTCCGTCGGGGTTTACATTGTGCCAGTATTTTGCGGTTATAAAGTGTCCCAAAGGATACTTGTGGTTATGAGCAACAATCTTGGGATATCCTGTTGTTCCTGAACTGAAAAGCATGAGAAGATGATCGTTTCCGCATGCAGAATCTGCTTTTCTTTCATACACATCGGAAAAAGAATACATTTCGCTGTCAAAACTGTGCCATCCGTCTCTTGTGCCGTGGGTCATTACCTTGATTTCCACACTAGGACACTTTTCTGCTGCAAGGTCTGCCTGATGAGCGGTGTCGCCGTCTCCCGTGCAAACTATTGCTCTTACCTTGGCAGCATTGAAACGATACTCGAAATCGTGCTCCACAAGAAGATTTGTAGCGGGAATTGCCACTGCTCCTATCTTGTGAAGTGCAAGAATGGAGAACCAGAATTCATAATGCCTTTTAAGCACCAGCATTACTATGTCGCCTTTCTTTATACCGAGGCTTTCAAAGTAATTTGCTGTCATATTGGAATACTTTTTGAGTTCTGCAAAAGTGAATTTACGCTCCGATTTGTCGTTTGCAACATGAATCATGGCAACTTTGTCGGGGCATTTTAAAGCAAGTGCATCCACGCAGTCAAAAGCAAAGTTGAATTTGTCCTCATTTTTGAAGGATATTGTCTTAAGACGTTTCTTTTCATCCTTTTCGGTAATAACAAAGTTTTTGTAAACCGCTGTCTGTGGTTGGTCATCGCGTGCGGTCTGTCTTGTAAGGTCAAACTTGGCTTCGGTCTTTTCGTCACCGTGCATAACCATTGCATAGATTTCAACATCTGCACCATCCACAGCAACAAGAGCGTGGGGCGTGGTACTGTTGTAGTAGATGGTATCGCCGGGATTCAATATTTCTTCGTTGTCACCTATGATAGCCTTTAATCTACCCTTTACAACGATATCGAACTCCTGTCCGCTGTGTGTTGCAAAATGAGGATTTGCTATGTCTGCCTCGTTGTAAGGGATTGTAACCCTGAAAGGCTCTGCAAGTTTGTTTTTGAACATTGCGGCAAGGTTTTTGTAGGTATAGCCCTCTGTTCTTGTAATCGGCAGACCCTCTCCGCATCTTGTAAGTTCATATCCGGAAAGTGTGGGGCTGGAACCTTTCAAAAGGTCCGTGGGGTCAACACCGAATGCCTTGGCACATTTATAGATGAATGTGAAGTTGAAATCTTTCTTTCCGCTTTCAAACTCTCTGTAATCGGCAAGGGAAACACCGGTTTTTGCTGCCATTTCTTCATCCGAAAGGGAGAGTATCTCTCTGGTCTGCTTAATTCGCAGCGCAACCTCCATGAGTTGCTGCATTTCTTCTGCTTTTTCAAATACTTCTCCGTTCATAGTTACCATCCTTTCTTAATAATTTTCTGAAAATAAAAAATTCCGCCTCAAAGAATACTTTGAGACGGAATGTATATTCCGCGGTACCACTCAAATTGCACAAATTTTACTCTGTGCCGCTCACAGGCTCCAACAAGCCCTATGCACTAACGCAGCATTCTCGGGATGCGTCTACTTGCAAAACGCTTTCGGGCATCCGGCTCGGAAGTGATGGGTCATAAGGAAAACTCCGTCATTGGCTCGCAGCAACCGCCAACTCTCTTTAGACTTTGTAATCCGACCGTCTTCGTCACAGCCTTTAATCTATTCGATTATGAATAGATTTTAGCACATCAAAATGCCAATGTCAATACTTTTTTTATTTCATCATCATTTTTTTGCTCTGTACCATATACACAGCCTTTGCAAGAAGTTTGTCAGACAGGAAATGTCTTGCAAAAACAGCGCATTTCATGATAAATCCGGGAACTATAACTTCTTTGTCCTTAAACATCTGTTTTATTGCATACTCGCTGACCTCACGGCTTGTGAGCACTACCTTTGATGCAATTGCGCCCTCGTTTCCCGTGCCGAAATTCACCTTGGCAACATTGGCAAATCCCGTGTGAGCGGGGCCGGGGCAAAGAACGCAGACCTTTACATTTGATTTTTCGCGACGCAGTTCTTCGCATATGGACTGCGTGAGCCTTAGCACATAGGACTTTGTTGCATAGTATGCTGCAAAAAGCGGTCCCGGAAAAAAGGAAGCCAGTGAAGCAACATTCATTATGCGTCCCGAATTCTTCTTTTTAAATTCCTTTACAAACATTTTGGTGAGCATATGCAGTGCCTTGACGTTAGTATCTATCATGGCAAGTTCTTTATCAAGGTCTGTTTCGGCGAAATTGCCGAAAACACCAAAGCCCGCATTGTTTATGAGGATATCCGCTTCCCCTGCTCTTTTGGCAAGTTCTTCGCAGGAGTTTCTGTCGGTAACATCACACACAACTATCTCCACATTTGTGGAAAGTTCGCTTTTTAACTTTTCCAGAAGTTCTCTGCGTCTTGCAACTGCAATTATGTCGTAACCCATGCCGGACAAAATGTGAGACATATCCCACCCGAAACCCGAACTTGCTCCGGTTATTATCGCTTTCATTTACATACACGTATAATTAAAACCATCTCGAAAGGGGTGGTTTTTAATTATTTCTCCTTTCATCAAATTTGTTATATTTGCAGGAGTAGCTACCTGCGGTATAATAAAGACAAGCACTGTGGATTTGTATCTATTTCATTACAGCTTAGACTGGTTCGAGGTGACTCAAACCACAGTGGTTTGTCTGAAATGGTAATTAGTTAGTTAACGCCTTGACGTTTCTATTTGCGTGAATACATTGGCAAGCCGTCTGTGGAAAACAGCAGTGCAAAAATATTAAAAGGAGGAAACCATGTATTACATTGGTATCGACATTTCAAAATTTAAGCACGATTGTGCCGTAATTGACGACTTTGGAGAAATTGTTACTCCTTCGTGGTCTTTTACAAATAACTCTGAGGGATTTTCGCAATTAAAGTTATTGCTTGATTCCCTTGATGCAGAAACAAGAATAGGACTTGAATCTACCGGTCATTATGGTATGAATCTAAAGCTATTCCTTGAATCCAACAACTTCTCATTCATGGAGTTCAATCCTCTGCTTATCAATCGTTTCGTTAAATCCAAGTCCCTGAGAAAGACTAAAAGCGATTCTATTGATTGCATGATGATTGCACGCTTCTTAATGACGGTAGAGTACAAGCCCTA